>CAIMNF010000118.1 GCA_903842755.1 Oligoflexia bacterium | reverse complement strand
TGACGTTATAGCCAGCCCGCGCAAGCTGTTGCCGTGGGCAACAATCAGTAGGTTTTCTCCATTGAGGAGTCGCGGGGAAATCTCCTCATTCCAGAAGGGAAGCACGCGATCAATGGTCAAGGCCAGTGACTCAAAAAGGGGTTGAGCTTCTTTACCGAGCTGGGCATAGCGCGGGTCTTTTTTCGGATTCATGTCAGAAGAAGGCTCGAGGGCTGGGGGAGGAATATCGAACGAACGCCGCCAAATCTTTACTTGCTCGTCGCCGTACTTTTTTGCAGTTTCTTCTTTGTTCAACCCTTGAAGTGCACCGTAATGCCTTTCGTTCAAGCGCCAGGTTCTTTGGACCGGAAGCCATAAACAATCCATTTGCTCCAGAGCGAGGAAATGCGTTTTAATGGCGCGCTTTAAAAGGGAAGTGTAAGTCATTTGAAAAGTAAGGCCTGCATTCTTAAGGACTTTACCGGCTTCCGTTGCCTCTTGTGCCCCTTTGCTGGAAAGATCAACGTCGACCCATCCTGTAAATCGATTTTCCAAATTCCACTGACTTTCACCGTGACGAATAATCACCAACTTGCCCATTCTGAAGTACTCCTTTGCTGTATTTTGCTTGAATTCAACCCGTTTTGCTACGGTTTTCGGCTTGACTCAGCAGGTTAATTGCGAGTACCATATTGAGAATGAATCTCAACAAGGAAGTGGTAAATCTCCCGGTGCCTCTGGGTACTCTGTCTCCCGGACAGCACGCGGAGATCAATTCTTTTAATGGAGCAAATGGAAAGCAAGGAGATGAACTGCAGTGGCGCAACCGATTTTTGTATCGACTCCATGAGATGGGATTTATTCCCGGTGAGCGAGTGGAGATTTTGAATGAAGCGCCGCTGAGTGGAGATCCCATTACTGTCCGGATTCGTAACGGGGTGTATGCAATGAGAAGAGAAGACGCGAACAGTGTTTTAGTATTTGTGCGGGATGAAGCATGAGTATTCGGATTGCTTTAGTCGGAACACCGAATTCCGGAAAATCGGCCCTTTTTAATAAAATCACCCGCTCAAATCAGCGAGTGGCGAATTATTCAGGTGTAACGGTGGAGAGCGCTGAGGCAGACTTCACTTTTTCCGATCGGCGTGCCACTCTTGTAGATTTGCCAGGAGCTTATAGTCTGAGGCCATACACCGACGATGAGGGCGTTTTGTTGGACTTACTGAAGTCTCATGCATTCGAAGCAATCGTAATGGTGGTTGATGCGACACAGTTGGAGCGAGGTGTACGTTTTGTGATGGAGGTGTTGAAGTCATTTCCACTTCCGACGGTCATTGCGCTGAATATGATTGATTTGGCGCGGGCCAGAGAATTTGAGATCAACGTGCAGAAATTGTCTGAACTACTTGGGGCACCCGTAGTCGGAACGGCGGCGGTAAAAGGCGAAGGCGTGACCGAGCTCCTGCTCCAATTGAACGAGGTCTTACAGAATGAGCAGAAGTGTAAAGACACCAAACGAGTGGACACCCCAAAGGGCGAAGTGGCCGATTCAAATCCGGATGATGTTGCGGCGGAAATCTTGGCTTTTTATAAAAAAGCGGATGAAATCGTAAAGAGTTCGTTAAAAAAGCCAGGGAAAATGGACGAGCGTAGCGCTCGCATTGATCGATGGGTTTTGCACCCGTTTTGGGGACCCTTGATCCTGTTGAGTGTGTTGGGATTGACGTTTCAGCTCATGTTTAATTTGGCGGAAATTCCCATGCAGGCTATTCAATCGGCTTTTAGTTGGGCGTCTACCCAAGTTCTTACGCTTAGTTTTTTATCGGAGGGAGTGAAGAGCTTTTTGGTGGATGGCATTTTGGCTGGCGTGGGAGGGACGCTGGTCTTTCTACCGCAAATTTTAATTTTGTTTTTGCTGATACTATTTTTGGAAGACTTTGGATTTATGGCAAGAGCAGTGTTTTTGCTCGACCATTGGATGGGGAAAGTTGGCTTGCACGGCAGGGCTTTTTTGCCCCTTTTGTCATCTTTTGCCTGTGCAATTCCGGGGATCATGGCCACAAAAACGATCGAAAGCAAAAAGGATCGCATTGCCACGATTATGATGATTCCCTTGATGACCTGCTCGGCACGAATTCCGGTTTATACCTTGCTGATCAGTTCATTCATCCCTAATCGAAATTTGATTTTGGGTGTTAAAGTACAAGGATTGGTGATGCTCGGCCTTTATGTGGTGGGAACCGGTTTTGGGTTTTTGTCCGGCGCACTCCTGAAGAGGTTCTTTTTGAAAGGTGCAACGCCCCCGCTTTTGATCGAGTTACCGTCCTATAAATGGCCGTCCCTGGAAAGTTTAGCTCGCGGATTGGTGTACCGCGGGAAGTTATTTATTCACAGGGTGGGAACCGTTATTCTGGCGTTAACGATTTTAATTTGGTTTTGTGTTTCATTTCCCAAAGCGCCTCAGGGCTCGCAAAATCCAATCGAATCGAGTTTTGCCGCGCAAATGGGGCACAAAATTGAGCCACTTTTAAGGCCTTTAGGATTTGATTGGAGAATTGGGATGGCTATGGTGCCTGCATTTGCGGCACGTGAAGTGATGGTGAGTGCATTGACAACCGCCTACGCAGTTCAAAGTGCGGGTAGCGAGGAAAAAGAATCGGAACGGTTGCGGTTATCGGAAGTCATTCAAAAACAATGGAGTGTTGCAACTGGGCTAAGTTTAATGGTCTGGTTCATTTTTGCTCCTCAATGTTTGTCTACGATTGCAACCGCGAGGCGCGAGCTTCAAAGCTGGAGGTGGGCCGCGGCGATGGTTTTTTACCTCTTTGTTCTTGCCTATAGCTTTAGTTTTTTAACTTACCAAATCGCCGTTAAATGGATTTAGTTTAAGGATTCAATTCAAGAGTTTTACTTGAAAAAAGCAGGTGATCTGTTACTTTAGCGCCATGGCATACGACATCAAGGTAGTAAATACGGTTCGCGAAAGACACTTCAAGCCCACCCCTCGCCCTGAGATTTGGAAGGACGCGAGTGACAAAGACTGGAATAGCTGGATTTGGCAGCAACAGAAGCGGGTCAAGACCATGGAACAGTTGGAAAAGGTGATTAAAGTGAGCGAAGATGAACACCAAGCCTTTGCTGCTTCTCACGAAATGTTCAATATGGCGATTACGCCATATTATGCATCCCTGATGGATCCGAATGATGAAAATTGTCCGATCCGCTTGCAGTCAGTTCCAAAAGGCGCGGAGCTTCATATTGCTCCCGATGACCTCGAAGATCCATTGGGCGAAGAACGAGATATGCCTGTCCCCGGGGTGACCCACCGGTATCCCGACCGCGTATTGTTTTATACGACCCATAACTGTGCGATGTATTGTCGGCACTGCACTAGAAAACGAAAGGTTGCGGACCCGGATTCGGCAGCGTCTTCCAAAATGTTGGAAGATGGCCTTGCTTATATTGAAAAAACAAAATCGATTCGGGATGTGGTGATTTCAGGCGGCGATGCGCTTTCCAATTCGGATGACCGTATTGAATATATTTTGTCCCGATTGAGGGCCATGGATCATATCGAGGTTTTTCGGATAGGAACCCGAAATTTGGTGACCCTTCCGCAACGAATCACCGATGACTTTTGCAAAATGCTGAAAAAGTATCAGCCTGTTTTTATCCACACTCACTTTAATCATCCGAAAGAGTGTACCCAAGAAGCCTTTGATGCGTGTGCTCGGTTAGCGGATGCGGGATGCGTCCTGAATAATCAAATGGTTCTTTTGAAGGGGATTAATGATGACGCTCAAATTGTCAAAGAATTGAATCATAAATTGCTTTTGATGAGAGTTCGTCCTTATTACATTTTTCAATGCGATATGGCCCAAGGCATTAGTCATTTTAGAACACCAGTTGAAAAGGGACTCGAAATTATCCAAAAGTTAAGAGGGTGGACTTCCGGTATGGCTGTTCCTCATTATGTGATTGATGCTCCCGGTGGAGGCGGTAAAATTCCTTTATTGCCGAACTACCTCATTAAGCACGAGGGCAAAAAGTGGATATTGCGAAATTATAAGGGTGTAGAGTTCACTTACATGGAGCCTTAGATTTTCCGAGTGAATCTAAAGTCGAGGAGGGGGCGGTTTGAGGAGCTTTAGCTATCTATTTCATAGCCTGGTCGTTGTTGTTATCGCTCAAGCTTTGGGGTGTGCGACGGTACCTGAAGAAAAACACAAGGTTTTTAAATTCCCCGAAAAGTGGGTTTTTGTAGAGACGCCCACAGGCCCCTTAGAAAAGCATCCCTACGAAATCAAAGGGCGAGTGCAAGCAAGAGCAACGTATTCGACCTTAGATTTAGATACATCGATTGGTGATCAATCGCTGTGTCGAAATTATTACAATAAGGCTGCGGCTGATTTACTTATGTATGCCAAAAAAGCGGGCAGTGATGCTGTGATGAATGTAAGGTCGATCGTCTATACGTTAGAAGGGCGCCCCGAGGAGTATAAAACCCCTGAATGCTCCGATGATGGTGGAGAGGGTGAAATTTTGCTGATCGGACTAGCCATAAAATTTAAAAGAGAAACTCCGCAGCCTGTTCCTAGTCCCTCGAAATGATTGTTCTTTTCAATCCGCTGCACGGATCTTTGAGCTTTAGAATTAAACGAACCCCTAAAGATTTTCCTCAGTTCTTCCGATAGGGGGTTGACGAGGAAAGCAGCATGAGTGAACCAGTCCTTAAAAAATTTGGAAAGTATTTTCTCCTGGATCGTGTTGGCGAAGGGGGGATGGCGGAGATTTTTCGAGCAAGAATGGCTTCGGAAGATGGTTCGGGCCGCCTTTTGGTCATTAAACGAATTTTGGGAGCAAACAATGCGAATCCTGAGTTCGTAAAAATGTTTAAGGCGGAAGTCCAAGTGACGATGCGTTTTAATCATCCTAACATTGTTCAACTTTACGAAGCTGGCGAAGAAAAAGAGCAACCCTATATTGCGATGGAGTTCGTCGATGGTAAAAATCTTAGACAAATCCTTGGAAAGCTTGCCAGCAAGCAGCAACGATTACCGACAGCGGCCGTTTGTTACTTAATCGAACAAGCGGCATTGGGACTGCATTATGCGCACGCCTTTAAAGACCGAATTTCCGGAGAGCCCTTAAACCTGGTTCATCGGGACGTAAGTCCACAAAATATTTTATTGTCTTATGATGGAACCGTAAAAGTAATCGACTTCGGGATCGCAAAAGCGAACGTGGCGGGCGAGGCTACGCGGACAGGGGTCATCAAGGGTAAACTCAGTTATCTTTCTCCAGAGCAGGTTCTGGGCGAAAAATTGGATCCTCGTTCCGACGTTTTTGCATTAGGAATTGTGTTGTGGGAGCTTTTGACCGGAAAACGCTTATTTGTTGCGGATGGCGATAATGAATTTCAAGTTTTAAAAATGATTGAGAGTTGTAACTCATTCGTAAAGCCCCCCTCGACCATCAATAAAGATGTTCCGAAGGAATTGGATCAGATTACTTTACTCGCGATGAATCGCGATACCGAAAAGCGCTTTCAATCTGCAGAAGATTTGGCGAAAGCCCTCAGAAAGTTTGTTTCCACACAATACCCTGATTTTACCGTTTCCGATGTTTCCACCTTTGTAAAAAGGCTTTTCCAAGAAAATATAGTTGCGGACCATAAAGAACTCCAACAACTCAATGCTCAAGCCGAGGAATTAATCAAATTAGGCGCAATCGAGGAAGTAGCTGCGGCCACAGTTGGTTCGAACACTTCTCCCGGAAAGCCTATTCGTAAGGATGAAACTCGATTGACCAACATTGGCAATAAGTTTGAGGCAAAACAAATTACCACTGCCGATAAGATTGCAATCGTAAGTGCTCCCACCCATCAAGTGGTGGTGAATCCAGCCGCTAAAGTGAATTCGCAAAAAACGCCAACGAAACTTAATAGCGTTCCAAATAGATCCGGCTATACAGCACCACATGTTGTTAACGCTCCCCCGGCTACCAACGGTGGCGGAGGTGCGATGCGTGCAGTGGTGGGATTGCTTTTATTTTTAGGGTGCGGCTTAGGTGGATATGTGTATTGGTCCCAAAATAAAGAATTACCTAAAGCAGACCTTGACACGGGAATGGTCCAAACGCCGGCGAAAAGTGTTGCTTCGAAGCAA
The DNA here is from genome assembly GCA_903842755.1 of Oligoflexia bacterium. GTDB lineage: Bacteria > Bdellovibrionota > UBA1018 > UBA1018 > CAIMNF01 > CAIMNF01. The sequence goes on along the minus strand of CAIMNF010000118.1, from coordinate 185 downwards.
GTGACCCTTCGAGTGAATTTGTTTCCAGACAGTGATTTGGATAAAACGGTGATCACGGTAAACGCTCAGTCCGTAGACCCTGTCCAACGAAAAGTGACTGTTGGGGTAGGTGAGCTGATTGAACTCAGAGTAGATCGCCCCGGTTTTTCTTCTTATCGACAAGAATTTTCGATTAAAGAATCGGA
>CAIMNF010000117.1 GCA_903842755.1 Oligoflexia bacterium | reverse complement strand
TGAAGAAAATTTCAGGCGTTCGAATGGTTCAATCGGCGGTGGCGGTTGTTTTGTTTTTCGGATTCGCGCCACTGCAATTTAGTTATGCAGCTCATCCCAGCGTCTTGATCTATAAGGGACCGGGCTCGTGCGACGAAGGCTGCTCCGAAGCGGTCGCCGAAATTGCCAAAAAAGCCGGTTATAGCTATGACTTTGTTGCACCCGACGCGCTGAAAGAAGATGCCAGTGAACAACAGGAACGAGAACTGTTTAAGCATGCAAAAGTTTGGGTGCAACCGGGTGGCATTGCAAATCAGGCATTTGATTCCATGACCTCAAGGTTAAGAGCGGCGCTAAAAAAATTTATTAGAGAGGGCGGTGGTTACGTTGGTTTTTGTGCCGGTGCATTTATGGCCACGCATTGGATTGGCGGCACCGGAGAACTCGGTTTAGATATTTTTCCGGGCGGGACAAATCTCTACAGTACGACGACTGAAAATCCAAGAGTGATTTTTTCACTAGAAAAACTGAATTGGCTTGGGAAAATAAGGACGGTTTACTTTGAAGGCGGCCCGTATTTGTATGGAATTGAAAACGATCCAGCGGTCGAGAAAATTGCCTATTACGATACCGGTTATATTGCGGCGGCCAGGACCTCTTATGGAAAGGGTCGAGTCTTTATTACGGGAGCGCATCCGGAGGCTCCGCGGGTGTGGAGCGAAGAAGATGGAATTTATAACCCCGAAGGCGATACTCATGATCTCGCAGCCGGCATGATCCAGTGGGCCGCAGGCGAGAAAAGGTCCTTTTTTTGGCCGTTTTTTCATCATTATAAGGAATAGCCCTTCACTGGCGCAGAACCGTTCTTTTTTAAAAAAACTTAAGAATTATTTAAGAAAAATTTAACCCCCTCCGACAAGCCTTTTATATGGGTTTGCGTAAAAAACCACTACGAATTAGCGTCATTTCTCTGGCGGCCATCTTTACGGTCTGGACGTTTGCTTCGTTTTTTGGAAAAGGAACGGTGCATTCCGCTATTCGTGGCAGCCAGGGCCGTTCGTCGAAACTTTCGGGTGTCCTAAACCTGCAAGAGGGGTGTGAAAAAGGATACTATCAAGTGACTTTAGTGGGAATGTTAGAAAATTCAAATATCCGAGTCGAGTCTCAGACCGATTCGAGCGGCCGCTTTAATTTGACGGCACCCGCTGGCAAATACGAAATGTCTTTTTCTAAAGGGAACTGCGGAAGCAAAGAAGGTTTGGAGTTGAGTGAAAACTCCGAGGACATGGTGTCCGTCACTGTTCGCGAAATCAAAAGTGTTGAACGGTTTGGAAATGAGGCTGGGCGAATTCCGGCCTCGATCTTGATTATGCCAACCCCCATATCTAAGAGACCGTAAAAACTGCCCCCCGAGTGTGCGGAAAAAAATCGAAAAATCGCTATTTTCCAAATAGTTTTCAGCGACTTTCACAAAACAGCCCAGCTCGACAGAGGTCCGTTCTAGATGTCGATCGAAAAACGAACGCTTTTCTTACTTGAACGTCAGCACTGTGAGGGGGCAGTTAAAAAAATAAACGGTTGGGCAAACGTTTCCCATTGAGCAAAGTGAGCGCCCCTCCGATGCGTGCTCAGGAGGCAGTGATGGGAAAATTTGATGATCTCGACTTTGACGAACTTGACCAATTAACTGAGGAAGCATTAGGAGAGCAAATCGCCGCAGAAACTGAGGCTGCCACGATTGCGAACGGGCCTACTCCCACATTAGCGACTACTTCCGGTTCTAATGCGGAAGTGATTCAGCACTATACCCACTGTGCCTTGTGCGGCGGAAGGCTGCATTTTAATTATACATCCGACTTTAGTCGGAATACCACCCACGAAAAGGCATCTTGCCCCGAGTGCGGCTTGGAAACACGACAAGTTTTGCACCGGCTCCAGTAAGCTAGTGCGCCGAGTTTACAGGAAGGCCCTGTTGAGTTAGCTTAAGGTCACCATGGCCAAAGCAACTCAAGACGAACAGATTTCCCGCGTAACTTCCCTCAAAGGCTGGCTCCCTGAGCCAGCGTTTGTGATGGCAAAGAAGTCTTTGGCAGCAACCGCGACCACACACGCCCGTTGCGACCTATGCCAGAGTGAGAGCCATGTTTTTCAAATCGACGGTAATCCCAACGCTGAACTCTTGTGGTTCAGCGTTGGGCCGTGGTCCGAGGCGCATGATCTTCTCCTGAATAAAATGATTGAAGCGATGGGCTCCACTCGAAAATCAGTGCTTCGCATGGCCCTAGTTGCTGAGGCCGACGATAATGAAACTCTTGGTCCGAGTTCAACCTGCGTCGAGCGCGTTATGGACAAGATCAAAAGCGGGTCTCCGAAATTGGTCTTAGCGTTAGGGACCATTGCGGGGCGTTGCTTTGGTTCGGATAGTGGCTTGGTCAAAGGGAAGTTAGTCAGTGTCGGCGGTCTTTCCGTAATGATAACGGATTCGCTCGATGCACTGATTCAAAATCCCGGGCAAAAGAAAGCGACCTGGGAACACCTCAAAACAGCAATGAAGTTTTTAAATTGGCATCCTACTCGCAAAGGATAACCACCTCGCAAAGTATAACCACCTCGCAAAGTATAACCACCTCGCAAAG
>CAIMNF010000116.1 GCA_903842755.1 Oligoflexia bacterium | reverse complement strand
GCCGCAAAGGTGTTTGGAGTTCGCGTCCCTGCTGCAATCCAATAGGCTTGAAATGCCTTAACCCCACTCCAGTGGTACCCATACAGCACGGGCACGCTTAAGCCCAGGCAAATGATCGAGGTAACCACTACGGCCCTCAAAGTAATGAGTGTACGACGGACGGAAACAAAAACCCCCAAATTGAAAATCTTTACTCCAAGCCCCTGGAAAAGCAAAAAAAACGAGACCACTGGACGAGTGGATAAATGACTAAATCCATATAGGGCCGCGGCAAGAAGCAAAGGCTGGATTTGGCCGGAAAGTACATTTACGATCATCAAGGCATAAAAAATAATAAGGGTAAGCGGTGCCGCCAATTTGGATTGTGCGCGCCGATGAATCCACAAGAAACTATAAAAACCGCAGGCCAACTGAATCCACTGCCACAAAAAACCTGCCCGATCGAGCGACAAAGTTCCAAAGAAACTAATAAAAGTAAACAGAGGCGTGATCCATGGCACGTACTTATAGGAAAGTCCGTCAGTTGCAAATGTATAAACCGGCTCGCCGTGCGCGAGGTGAACTCCTGCGTTGTAGTAAATGGGAAAATCCCAACCATAGGTGCGGCAAGCGTTGATCGCAAGGAGACCCCACAAGGCCCAACCAAAAAGGGGAATAAGATTGGAGAAAGAGGCTTTATGCCTCATTTCCGAAAGTTTCATTTAGACGTTAAAGCGAAAATGCATAATATCGCCATCTTGGACTACGTATTCTTTGCCTTCGACGCGCAGGGCACCCGCATCTTTGATGGCGGATTCACTTTTATGCTTCATTAAATCTTGGTAGTGAAAAACTTCGGCACGAATAAAGCCGCGTTCAAAGTCGGTGTGAATGACTCCGGCCGCTTGCGGTGCTTTCCAACCTTTATGAATAGTCCAGGCCCGAACTTCTTGTTCACCGGCGGTAAAATAAGTTTCTAATCCTAATAGCTGATACCCCGCGCGGATGACCCGGTCTAGCCCCGCCTCACTCATCCCCAACTCGCGCAAAAATTCAACTTTTTCGTCAGGGCTGAGTTCAGAAATTTCAGATTCAATTTTTCCACAAATCGGGACAACCGGTGCGCCTTCCGTCTTTGCATGTTCCATGACTTTTTTAACCAGTTCGTTTTCGAACGGGTTTCCTTGAATGGTTTGCTCATCGACGTTTGCGATGTACATCACGGGCTTAATGGTCAACAGATGGAATTCATGAACGAGCGCCTTTTCTTCATCCGTCAATCCAAGAGAGCGCGCCGTTTTACCTTGGTCCAAGGTAACCTTTAACCGTTCCATCACACCGAGCATGGCCTGAGCTTTCTTATCGCCCGCTTTTGCTTGTTTTTGAGTATTGGTTAATTTTTTAAGAATGGATTCCAGGTCTGCTAAAATTAGTTCCGTATCAATGGTCTCAATATCCCGAATGGGATTTACGCTGCCTTCGACGTGAACAATGTTTGAATCCTCAAAACAACGGACTACATGGGCAATGGCATCGGTTTCGCGGATGTGACCCAAAAATTGATTTCCTAAACCTTCCCCCTTCGATGCTCCCCGCACTAGGCCCGCGATATCAACAAACGACATAATGGCCGGAATCAATTTTTTTGGTTTAATGAAGCGACTTATTTCTTCAAGCCGGGGATCGGGCACTTTCACCATGCCTGTGTTAGGTTCAATCGTACAAAAAGGGTAATTTGCAGCTTCCGCTTTTGCACTGGTGAGCGCATTAAAAATGGTACTTTTTCCAACGTTTGGTAATCCGACAATTCCACACTGTAAACTCATAGGGGCAGCTTAATGAATTCGTACGGACCGCGCAAGGAAAAGCGACCGATTCGTCAGGTATTCCGCGATCATGTTAAATGATTTTATTTTTGCTTAAGCCGAAGCGCGATCTGTGTGCCCGCCCTCGCTACGGTCTTTGGACTTAAACTTTCAAAAAAGCGCGAGCCGCATTCTACAAAATACGTCTTGCCCACTTCGGTAGAAAACTCAAAAAATCCCTGCGCATTGGTCCTGGTTTTCTGAATCTCTGTTCCCGTGGTTGGGTCGATGAGCACTAAAACTAAATTTACACACGGGCCCTCCAAGGGATTCGATGGGCTCGCCACAATCGTGCAAGTGCCCGTAAGAATATTCGTCGTATCCGTTGAATTTGCTTTCGCGGAATTTTGCTTTCCACCATGCTTTCCAGGCGCACGTTTTCCAACGCCTACGCCTGAGGGAACTGCATTGGGATCCATCGGCTGGGTCTGACCTAGACAAACGTCGGGCGCGATGGCAAGGAGAAGAGTCAAGACAAGAGAGACCGTAATCTCGCGTCTATATTTATTTCCTAATTTATTTCCTAATTTATTTCCCAACTTGTTTCCTAACCGATATTTTAGCCTATTCATTAGTTTATTATTTAGCTTATTTTTTATATTTCTAATGCCCGAGCAAATCATGGCGCCTCAATTTTTCGATTAAATCTTCGCATCGCTTCTGCTATTTTTCCATCCAGAGTAAACTCGATGCCCTCTTTTACTTTCTTGAAAAGATCCTCGAGCAGGTCCCACTGCGGATCGGGAATTTTTCCTAAAACATAGTCCGCTACATCCATCCTCAAGTTCAAGGCCCGGGGATGACCAATGCCAAGTCTAACGCGATGATAGCCCGTGGCTGCGCTCCCTAAACATTCGTCGATCGACTTAAGTCCATTGTGGCCCCCATTGCTGCCGCCGGTTTTAAAACGCATTTCAAGCGGTGGGATGTCGAGCTCATCGTGGATGACCACCACATCCTGGGGCTCACATTTGTAAAATTGATAAAACGGAGCAACCGACCTTCCAGACAAATTCATAAACGTCTGTGGCTTAATCAGCAAAACGGGCTCGCGCAGATTGACCGAAAAAACTTCGGCTTGGTTTTTAAGAATGGGTCCACTGGCCTTCCAGGCTTCGGCTAGATAATCGATGGCCAAAAACCCAATATTGTGCCGGGTCACTTCATACTGTGGTCCAGGATTTCCTAAGCCTACAATGAGTTTCATTCGTTTATTTCGTTAGGTAAACAAGCTACTGACCGAATCGTAGTGATGAATTCTAAAAATAGCCTCGGCTAACAGTGGCGCAACCGTCAATTGCTCAATTTTCGCACAATTTTTTGCATTTTCAGACAAAGGTATTGTATCCGTTACGATCACCTTTTCGATCCTTGAATCTTGAATTCGGGCGACCGCAGGGCCAGAGAGCACGCCGTGCGTGGCCGCTGCAATCACTCGTTTTGCACCAAAATCCATCACTGCGTTTGCCGCTTCCGTCAAAGTACCCGCCGTATCGATCATGTCATCGATGATGATGGCGGTTCGATCTTTTACGTCCCCAATGATGTTCATCGCTTTTGCTACGTTTGGACCAATCCGCCGTTTGTCAATAATAGCGACTGTTGCATCTAAGCGCTTTGCTAAATTTCGTGCGCGCTCTACACCACCTGCGTCGGGACTGACGACGACCATTTCTCCCGCCGAAGGTTTAATGGTCTTTTCAATGTGCTGATAGATGACGGGCATTGAAAACAAATTATCAAACGGGATGTTAAAAAATCCTTGAATTTGCCCGGCATGCAAGTCAACCGAAACAACGCGGGTCGCTCCTGCCGCGGTTAACAAATCTGCCGTAAGTTTTGCACTAATGGGGGTTCGCGGATTTACTTTTCGATCTTGTCTGGAGTAACCGTAATAAGGAATAACTGCATTGATGTCTTTCGCACTGGCTCTTTTTAAAGCATCAATTAAAATCAAAAGCTCCATCAAGCTATCATTTACGGGCGTACACGTACTTTGAATAATATAAACGTCGCGCCCGCGAACGTTCTCTTTAATTTCTACAAAAATTTCGCCATCACTAAAGCGCCTGATGTCGGCCTTTCCGATTGGCTTTTCTAATTTCTCCCCAATTTTATGCGCTAAAGGGGCATTTGACGTTCCAGACAAAATAATCCAGTCGCGAACTCTTTTCATGGTCATAGCAGAGTAAATTATTTTAAAAGCTTCAATAAATCAAGTAAATAGAAGAAATCAAGGCTTCCAGGTTTCAAATAAACTGGAGGGCTCCAGGCCCTTTCGAACTTGATACCAATACCGATTTCTTAAAATGGAGGTGACGTAGTCGCGAGTCTCTTTAAACGGAATTGACTCAATAAATTGAATCATCGATAAACTTGGCACTCCGCCTGAAGCGGGCGTTGGAGCTGGACTTGGTTTTAAATCTTTGCGCCACTTTGCTACGCGGTGAGGTCCGGCATTATATGCGGCTAAAGCGTAAACTAAATTCCCCTCGTATTTCTCTATCAAAGACGCCAAATATTTTGTTCCCACTTGAATGTTTTGAACCGGATCTTTTAAGTTCGACAAGACCACATCGCTCTGCGTGTCGAGCGCAGTTAGGGGCATGAGCTGCATTAACCCAAGCGCTCCCGATCCTGAAATGACATTCGCCTTAAATCCGGATTCCTGTTTCATTAAACTCATGACGATCAAAGGATCGATTGCATATTTTTTTGCATTGAAATTAATTTCTGCTTCTTGCTCAAAGGGAAAAATCATGCCTAGCATTTCTGCATTGTACAAGCCTGCATACTCGCGTTGAATCAGTTCCGTCACAAAACGAAAGGCGCTGAGTCCCTGATGCGAACGCTGGGCTAACCCCATCAGGTAAACAATGGAATCTGTTGTATAGCTCCGCGTCCGCTGAAGTGAATCTAGCTCAAGGCTAACCTCGGAGTCTTTTTTCAAACGGTGCAGCTCCTCGACGCGCGAAAGACTGATCTCTTCTTGGGGATTAAAATTAAAATTCGCGGGATCCACCTGGAGCGGACTCTTCACTAAACGATCACGCAAATTAACTTTAAGCCGTTCCGCAGCCACAAGCGCATAAAACCCAAGCCCGTTTTGTTGCAATAAGCCTTGATACAATGGCTCGGCCTCTTTGACGTTCCCCTTCGAAAACTTCATCTCCGCTAAAAGAAACTGGGCCCGGAAACGCAAATAGGACTTGGGATATTCTTTGATAAAATCATCCACATGCTTTTGAAGATCTTCTTCGTGATCGCCTAAAAACGCTTCTAAAACTTCATCAAAATCTTGCTCGTCTCGATCGGTTTTATCCGCGGGATAGGTTTGCCACAGGCGCGCTTCGTTATTTTCGGGGGCACTCACCACTTCTGGGGCCGGCAAGGTTCTCAGGATGGCTACTTCTTGCGCTGCTTTTGGAAACGCATCCATTATTTTTTTTGCCACCATTAAACAGGGATTGTTCTTTTTCTTGGTGCGCGTACAAAGCTTATAAAGGGCTTTCGAACTGGGCTCACGCCAAAAGAAAGGCAATTTCAAAGTCGAAATTCCGGCTACGGCGCGCTGAAAGGCCTGAATCGCTGGTTGATCTAGCTTTTTCATTGTAGCGGTTTCGCCCTTTCGAAGCTCCAATGCCCAAAGCAGTTCTTCGAGTTCCTTTTCCAGCGCTTTTGTGGTTCCGATCAATTTGGCAGTAACGACGGCTTTTTCGGTCGCATCAATGAGATTCAGGCTTTGAAGTTTCTTCGATTCAAAGACCTTTTGGGCCTGTTCATAAATTTCAAAATCGGTGAGTGCAGGTTTAGGGGTACCTTTTTTTAACTTCTGCGGCACCAAGATCTTTGCTAAGGGCTGCGGCTCGGCGCATGCGCTTTTAAACGAACCACAAAAAAATGAGATCATGAGCGAGATCATCAAGATCAGCCCAAGACTTAAACTAAAGTTGAACACCCTTACCATAGGTTTACCCTGCCCCTGGCCCGTTCGTAGGCCAATTCAATAAATATCGCTGATCGATGAATCCTAACTTTATTGTAAACGTGAAATAAGGCTCTAGACAATGAAACGATTTTTAGATACTTAAAAAGTTACCGATTCTTTTTTATGGGAATCCGCTATTCAGGAGTAGCTCAGTGGTAGAGCAATCGGCTGTTAACCGATTGGTCGGGGGTTCGAATCCCTCCTCCTGAGCCATTTTTTTTGACTTGGATTCTACGATGCTGGCATTGAAATCATTGCCGAAAAATTAGGGTTCTACTCCCAAATAGGGGGAATTTAGTTTTACGCTAATTTCAGTTTCAAAGATCGTTTCCTATTTATTATTCCATTCCACCCACAAAGGGCAAGTACCCTCATCCT
>CAIMNF010000115.1 GCA_903842755.1 Oligoflexia bacterium | reverse complement strand
GGTACTTTTCTTAAAAAACTTTTTTGCCCAAAGGCTAAGCAATGGAATCAATTGCTCGTTGAGCCAAACGAGACGCGTTGGCGCGGTTGCCAAGAGTGCAAAGAGAAAGTATTTGACCTAGACGGCGTCAGTGTTCAAGCAGCTATGGATCTATTACTCAGCCGTTGGAGCACGGCGTGCGTTTATGTTTCTGAAATTTCGACCAACGTAATTTTTTTGAAGGACCGCAACGCAGTTCGTGCAATGCAAGATGCAACAGACGATCCCATCAAAATCCAAACTATTTACGGCAAAACTGACATTTCTCGTGGCTATGCAATGGGCTATTGGCCAGATGTCCGGATCATCAGGCCAGACCCCAAAATGAATTCAAAAATCACTGTCGGTCAGCATCCTGTGACGGGTGAAGTTAAATACAGCCACGATTACAGAAAGTCATTCAGAGAGTATGAAGATGATGAAGACTCACGGACCGATGGGTTCAAAGAGGTGCATCCCTTCGTCTCCTATTACCCGTATCACAAGCCAGAGCCAGTGGCAGCCTACCTTATACCGAAAGGGCTGAAAAACGGAACCCGAGTATCGGTGAATGACCCGATTGAAAATGTCATAGGGACAACTTGGAATCAGGGTGGCGGATGGAAGCCCGACAACGTGCCCGGCTACATCGAAAATAACAAAGTAGTTCTTGAACTGGGTAAGGTAACAGTCGCACACGCAGTCGGTTAGTCTATTCATTCTTTTGCATTGAGATAATTTATGTCGAAACTTTTTACAAATTTCAAAGATGCCAATTCTTATGCAAAACAGTTACCAAATAAGAAAAATATTAAATTAGTTCGTGAGGGCGACAATTGGATGGTTATAGATAAAACCCCTGTTATCACACCTCAAGTAGTTAAAAGTGATCGTCCACCGGCAAAGAGGATGTCTCTGCCGGTTGAGAATACAAAGGTTACAAATATAAATAAAACCAATACCAATCCCACTTTTGTATCAAATGTATTTAAAAGTGATCATTCACCGGCAAAGTGGACGGCTCTGCCGGTTAAGAATACAAAGGCTGCAAATATAAATAAAACCAATACCAGCCCCACTTTTGTATCAAATTGGGTCATCAACAATGATGGAATTGGTGGTAGTCGTGATGCTGTGAAGCGAATGCGTGCTCAAGATCGAAGCGATATGCGAAAACGAGGTAAATGACCTTGCCCTGTAATCCGTATCCCATACCCAAAATGAAGCTGCCCGTCTTGCCCATCTGGCTCACGGTTCATAGAGAAATCAAATACAAAGGTCCGATTCGTGCCGTCTATGACTTCTTGGCCAAGGAAGTTCCAATTGAACTTCTCTAATTAGGATAAAAAAACAGTTGTCATCGAAACTTTGGCATCTTCGATTAGATCTGCTTTTTACTCTCAAAGTTTGGAGGGTGCACCACTTTAAAGGCAATGACTGTGCTGTGTAAAAAATTATCAGGCAGATGCTCAAGCAACAACCTGTGAACTGTAAACCAATTAGACAACCTATGGCACGGTTTTCAATTCCTAGGCTGCT
>CAIMNF010000114.1 GCA_903842755.1 Oligoflexia bacterium | reverse complement strand
TAATGGTCTTGAAGAAAGCTTGCAGGAACACGTCGAGTTACGGTCTCCTTAATTGCGGAGTGGACAGCGGCCGCTTTTGATTTTCCTAACGCGATCACGATAATGTGGCGGCTTTCTAAAATAGAATCGATTCCCATGGTCATGGCTTGGGTAAAGGGCGGTATTCCCTTAAAATTTGCCATCAGCGTATCTTCTTGCAGAGTAACCAAGCGAGTCCGCGAATCCGGATCACTCCCTGGCTCATTAAAACCAATATGCCCATTCTGACCTAAACCAAGGATGGCAATATCCAAACCGCCGACTTCTTGAATTTGTTTTTCAAATTCAAGGCATTCTGTTGCCGGATCTTCCGTTCGCCCATTCAGAATCCGCTTAAGCTTTACGGGCTTTTGTACCCGCGAATAAAAGTGCGTGTTCATATACGCATAAAACGAGAGGGTCGCATTCGCGTCCGTGATTGGATAATATTCGTCTAGATTAAAACAATTCCACTGGTCTACGTGCAGCCGATCCTGGTAATCCGTAATCATTCGGTAGAGGGGGATCATGGTATTACCGGTCGCAAGGGCAATCGTGGGATTTTTAGGCTTTTTCAGTACGGTGTGGATTTGCTGTTCTAAATGATCTAAAAGCGCATGATAAAGATCATTCGCCGATTCAAAAACTCGAATTCGATGCGGGGACGTTTTTTTTAGACTCATGTTCGTTTATTGCTAATGTACCACACATGACAAAAATGAACACGTATGTTAACTGTTGCTTCCATGGAAAATGCCGCTTCGAATCTTAGCTTACAGGACCGTTTTGCTCCAAACAGCATTTGCTTTGGCTGTGGCCCCGCCAACGAAAAAGGTTTAAAAATAAAAAGTTATCCGGACCTAACCCCAGGTCTCCCACCAGGATCCACTCGAGCTGAGTTTAAACCATCCCCTTATCAAGAAGCATTTCCGGGAATGATCAACGGTGGAATCATCGGAGCTTTGCTGGATTGCCACTCCAATTGGACTGCAACGACGGCACTGATGAACGCTCAAGGCTTAGAGCAGCCGCCGTGCACTGTGACCGCAGATTTTCATGTAAAGCTCAGGGCCCCAACGCCTTCAAACCAAACGATTATCCTTCGCGCCCATCCGGTAGAAATGAAAGCAGATCGCGTAAAAATTGAAGCAACCTTAAGTTCTGGTGATCAAGTGACTGCGACTTGTGTCGGAATATTTGTAGCGGTAAAACCTGGCCATCCGGCTTTTCATCGGTGGGGATAAATTCATGCGTTTTTATTGTTGGAACGTAAATGGGTATCGGGCGGTTCTGAATAAAGGATATCTGGATTGGTTCAAAAAAATCGATGCTGACGTCGTCTCTCTCCAGGAAGTGAAAGCACACGATCACCAAATTGATCCCGCCGCAATAAATCACTCGGGCTACCATCTTTATTGGAATGCCGCCACTAAGCCTGGATACAGCGGGACAGCGACGTGGTCTAAAATTAAACCATTAAGTTACCAGGCGGGGTTTGGTGTGCCCGAATTTGACCAAGAGGGGCGGGTTCAAATTTTAGAATTCAAAGAGTACTTCTATATCAACGCTTATTTTCCAAATTCTCAGCCCGAGCGCGCCCGTTTATCCTATAAACTTGGTTTTTGCGAAGAAATGAAAAAGTTCTGCGTGACCGCCCAAAAGAAAGGCAAATCGGTCATTGTGTGTGGGGATTACAATGTGGCGCATACGGAGCTGGATCTCAAAAACGCAAAATCGAACGAAGACTCACCTGGGTTTTATCTGGAAGAACGCATGTGGATGACGGATTATCTGAAGGCAGGAATGCGCGACGTTTTTAGGGAGCGCCATCCGAACGAAAAAGGGCACTATTCGTGGTGGAGTTACCGAGCAAATGCACGGGCAAATAACGTGGGCTGGCGGATTGATTATCATACGGTTTCCGCCGATTTAGTGGACCGAGTCAAAGAAATTGGAATTCAACCCGAGGTGATGGGATCCGACCATTGCCCTATTTTTTTAGAAATGAAGAATTAATTATGGCCGAATCCATCGTCGTTGATTCCACCGCATCGAAACAAGAAAAATACGATCAATTAATTCCCCAAATTTTGGCGCTCATCGAAGGCGAGCCCGATTTGATTGCCAATCTTGCAAATATTAGCGCCGCTTTAAAAGAGACCTTTTCTTTCCTTTGGGTCGGTTTTTATTGGGTAAAAGATCGTGATTTAGTCTTGGGCCCGTTCCAAGGACCGGTAGCGTGCACGCGCATTTCGATGGGCAGGGGAGTTTGCGGGACTGCGTGGAAAAACGGGCAAACATTAATCGTACCCGACGTTGAAAAATTTCCGGATCACATTGCGTGCAGCTCGCTTTCGCGTTCCGAGATCGTTGTACCCGTGTTTTCACGAAAGTCTAAAGCCGTGGTCGGAGTGTTAGACGTGGATTCGGAACATCTGGACCATTTTGATGAAGTGGATGCTTGTGCCTTGGCGCGAATCTTACTGGCGCTAGACGTTTAAAACTTTAAGAATGTGGAATTTTCACAAAGCTTAAATAATGTCCAAGTTCCGCAATCGATTCTTTTAAATCATCAATTGCGCGATGCGGATTTTGTTTTTCAAATTTAAGGTGCCACCGTTCTCGAAAAACCTCTTTAAATGAGCTCACGTCGACCATTCGGTAATGAAGAAGATCGGCAAATTGGGGCATATAGGTGTCGATAAACCTACGATCATTATGAATCGAGTTCCCCGCCAAAACCGCCCCGTCCTTGCCTTTTTTATTTCCAAAATGCTGATTTACCCATGCGCAAAGGTCTTTTTCCACCTGATCGAGCGGGGTTCCGGAAGCCACTAAAGCCGTAAGCCCGCTCTTGCCGTGGGTTTCTTTGCACCAGTCGTTCATTCCGTCCAGGACGGATTGGGGTTGGTAGACAATGTAGTGTTTTTGGGCCACGGAATTAAGCTCGTAATCGGTAATGATGGCCGCAATTTCAAGGATCCGATCGGACTTTTCATCCAATCCGGTCATTTCCAGGTCCATCCACAACAGGTATTTTTTTGCCATATTCGGTCTATTATAACGAGCAAAACGGCCCGTTTACAATGCATTTTGTTGATTGTGTTTAATTTGATTGCAACAAGCCTTACCGTCAGGTAATTACTAGGGTTAACCAAAAATTAATGTTAAAGCAACGATCGTGGGGGCACCCCCGAGGGGCTCGCTTTGACTCACGAAAAATAAAGGTAGGAGCAAAATCATGGCCGAAGAAACAACAAAGGTACCCATCGAGAAAATCCGAAACATCGGTATCTCTGCACACATTGACTCAGGAAAAACAACTCTCTCTGAGCGGATTTTGTTTTACACCTCCAAGATTCACTCCATCCACGAAGTCAAAGGAAAAGACCAAGTGGGCGCGACCATGGACTTCATGGAACTGGAGCGCGAAAAAGGGATCACTATTCAATCTGCAGCGACTTATTGCGTGTGGAAAGGGTTTAACATCAACCTAATCGACACTCCGGGCCACGTGGATTTCACCATCGAAGTAGAACGGGCTCTTCGGGTGTTAGATGGAGCAGTCCTTGTTCTTTGTTCCGTTTCAGGGGTGCAATCCCAATCGATCACGGTCGACCGACAAATGAAGCGCTACAAAGTTCCTCGCTTGTGTTTTGTAAATAAAATGGACCGTGCGGGAGCAAACCCGTTCCGCGGCATGCAGCAATTGCGCGATAAGCTTCGACATAATGCTCAATTAGTGATGTATCCGATCGGTGCGGAAGACCAATTTAAGGGTGTTGTAGACCTCGTCCAAATGAAGGCGTTTTACTTTGACGGCGAAAACGGTGAAAAAATCCGTGAGGAAGCAATCCCTGACGACATTAAGGCCGAGTGCGATAAGTTCCGTGAAGATTTAGTCTCTGCGGCAGCCGAGTTCGATGATGTCGTCGGCGAAAAATATTTGAGCGGTGAAGAAATCTCTGTAGACGAACTCCGCGCAGCGATTCGTAAAGGAACGTTGTCGCTGAACTTGACGCCAGTATTTGTAGGCTCGGCTTATAAAAACAAAGGCGTTCAGCTTCTTTTGGATGGAGTAACGTACTATTTGCCAAACCCAACCGAGAAAGAAAATATCGCTCTAGACCAACGAAATAACGAGGCAGAAGTTGTGCTGAAGGCAGACTCTACGCTTCCTTTCGTCGGGCTCGCATTTAAACTGGAAGATGGACGCTACGGTCAGCTCACCTACATGCGTGTTTACCAAGGCCAATTAAATAAAGGTGAATTTATTGTCAATAGTACCAACGACAAACGCGTAAAAGTACCTCGCTTGGTCCGGATGCACGCAAACGAAATGAACGATGTGGAATCTGCACGCGCGGGCGACATTGTCGCTCTGTTCGGAGTAGAGTGTTCCTCAGGCGATACGTTTACCGATGGAAAAATTAAATACTCCATGACGTCCATGTTCGTTCCCGATGCAGTGATTTCACTTGCAATTCAACCCAAAGATAAAACGGGCGAAACAAATTTCTCTAAAGCGTTGAACCGCTTTACGAAGGAAGATCCTACGTTCCGTGTTCATCGTGACGATGAGTCGAATCAAACCATTATTAGCGGGATGGGCGAGCTTCACTTAGAAATTTACTGCGAACGCATGAAGCGCGAATATAATTGCGAAGTGGTCGTCGGTAAACCGCAAGTGGCTTACCGCGAGACCATTCAATCCAAAGGCGAATACAATTACACGCACAAAAAGCAAACCGGTGGATCGGGTCAGTTCGGTCGGGTGGCTGGATACATCGAGCCATTGCCAGCGGATGCAGCGCTACAATATGAATTCGTCGACGAAATTACGGGCGGAGTGATTCCACGTAACTTTATCCCTGCCGTAGACAAAGGCTTCAAAGAAGCAATTAAAGAAGGCCGATTGATTGGGTTCCCGATCGTTGGTGTTCGTTGTATTGTGAACGATGGTGCCTACCACGCGGTAGACTCGTCCGAGCAAGCCTTTAAAACAGCAGCGCTGATGGCTTTCCGGGAAGCTTATGAGCGCGCAACTCCCGTTGTTCTTGAACCAATCATGAAGCTTGAAGTTTCTGCTCCAGAAGAATTTCAAGGTTCTGTAATGGGACAAATTAACCAACGCCGTGGAGTTATTCTAAACAGCGCGACTCAAGATGGTTACTGCGTCGTGGAGTCTGAGGTACCGTTGTCAGAAATGTTCGGTTACTCAACCGATATTCGTTCTGCAACTCAAGGTAAGGGCGAGTTCACGATGGAGTTTATGAAATATGCTCCGGCACCGCGAAATGTCCAAGACGAATTGGTAAAGAAATACCAAGAGAAAAAGGCTAAAGAAGCTAAGTAATATTCATTAAAATTCAATAGAATCAGATGAAAAGGCCCTCTTTTTAAAACGAAAGAGGGCCTTTTCCATTTCATTGAGACCTAAGGATTAAAACCACAGTAAGTGTCAATCGAGATCCCTTTTGGGCCTACATTTGTTGAAGTGTGCCCAAGTTTTACGGTAGCGTTTAATATTCGTGAGTCATGAATTGCGGTATCAAATTGAAATGAGATGCCGTCAGTTTCTTGATTTCCAAAACTGTCGCTGATCTTTGACGGCAATCCTGTACCTATTCCGATTACGTAAAGTTTACCGCATTTGACGACCCAGATGCCGGTTAACTCTTTTTGGAAAGTAGTGACGTAGACGCCGAGGTGATCAATCTCTTTGGGAGCGAACTCCGAGTAACTTGCATAATAAGTTCCATCTTTGAACAGCTGTAAGTTTAGGTCGGCCAACTGAAGAACTTGCCCATCTAATCCTAGTTCGAATGGTTTCCATGTAGATACTTCCTTAAAGGACAATCGAGAGGGAATTGCACAACTGCCTTCGTTCTCAAATAAAAACTGCTGGAAATAGTCATTTTCTCCTGTGGGCATTGGTTCTGCCTTCGAATAACTGGTAGTCAGTGCCAACGCGAGGAAAAGTAAAGCTGCATTCTTCATTTTTTAGAGTCTCCTTTAGATTCATTGTTTTCAAGTGATGCAATCTGTCCATCCAGTGCCTGCCAATTCTATGCCAATCGCGTGTGCTGATATACCGAGGAAGAGTATCGAGAAAGTCTGTTTATGTAGGTTTTTAACTACAATCGAAATTTCAAAATTCACTTTATTCGCGATAACTTTTCTTATCGAGAATGCAGAAAGCAAGTTTAAACAGGTATAATACTATTCGTATTATTAT
>CAIMNF010000113.1 GCA_903842755.1 Oligoflexia bacterium | reverse complement strand
TCATAAATTCTTTGTACTTTGGCAGGAAACACTTCAGCGATGGTTTGGATTAAGAATTTATTATCTAGGCTTCTTTTTAATTCCTTGCAGACCATCTCAAGACCTTTGAGGGGTTCTTCTAAATCGTGTGCTACTCCCACAGTCGTTTCAGGAATCATTCTCATTTGCTTGATCTGTTCTTATTCAACCAATAGTTTTGTTTTCGCCTCTCTAAATCGATCTAAAAAAAGCGCACCAAAACTCAATCCAATTATAAAGGCATACCATTTTACATAATAAACGCCGCCCGCGACTTGTTGGAAAACGGCTGAGTCGTGAATCTGACAAAATAGAGTACAAAGAAAAAGGACAACTAGGAATTTTCCTTCATTCGTATTTTTCCGTTTGTAACTTGCATAGAATCCCATTGCGTGAAGTAGCACAATAATCGGAACGATGATTCTTAAAGTTGTAAATCCAGTTGCAAAGCCATCACTCACATCACCTGCTTTTCCAAAACTTGCATAAGCATAATAAACAAATTAAATAAAAAAAGTCAGAATCGAAATTGCGTAGAGTGGTCTAATCTTTTTGAGTATGCTTACTTGGTAAGCAAAATACTTACCGATCATATTGTTATTATTGACTTTTAATTGATCTTACCTGCTGAGTTGCTGTTTTGAGTGTCAATTTACACCTATAAAATGTATCTTAAAAGTAACTAATTTTATTAAAATTGAGCTTTATAAAACACATTTTATGTTATTTTTGTGATTTATAGGTTACACTATTGGTATGAACAAGAAGTCTAAAAGTACTGCGCTTCAAAAAAAAATCATCGAACGTAAATTAAAGCCTTGGCTAGTCCTGAGAAATGATCAAAAACCCCCTTCGGGTTGGGTGAAGGCAATTCGTGGGGCTTTAGGCATGAAGGCTACTCAGTTAGCAGCTAGGCTGGGGACAGAACACTCTGCGATCCTTCGCTTTGAACAAAGGGAGGCTCAGGGAAAGGTCACGCTCGAAACCTTAGAGAAACTTGCCGAAGCCATGAATTGTCAGTTCATTTATGCGATCGTACCTAAAGAGCCTTACTCGGGTCTTGAATCTATTTTAGATGAGCGAGCACATGCCTTAGCAAAAAAGCTGGTCTCGAAAGTAAGCCATACCATGAGACTGGAACAGCAAGGGCTAGATCAGGAACAAATTGACGAACAAGTAAATGAGACAGCCAATGAATTAAAAAACGAAATGGGATCTAAATTATGGCAAACTAAAGACTTCCCTTTTTAAAGGATCGATCAAGCCTAATCATTTCTTTTACAATCATATTGAAAGCTTCATTGAACGCTCGGGACTTCGTTACACTTGAAGTCGCACTGATCCACCCCCTCCGCAAACTTGTAGTATTGATAGCTTGGATGGTTTTAGAATAACTTTCTGGTAAGTCTGTATTTCTAAATTTGAAGCATTTTTCAAGTGCTTTTTTTAGGAGACCAGAATCGGTACTTGGTAAAAAGACTGACAAGTCGTGAATATCTTTTGATCGAGAATTGATGTCACCATGTGTAATCAGGGCGTGAATTTTTTCGGCACAGATCGTCTCAATAGGGTAAACAGACCAGCTTAGATCTTCTCCTTTTAGTACAAGAGATGGAACGCTAATTTTTTTCGGAGACGGAGTAATGGGGTCGCCAATTCCCAAATCAAAATGAATGACCTGCGCTTTTTTAATGTTCGCCAGCACCTCGCCAATCCCAGCTCGGTAGGTTTGTCGAATGCCGCCGTAATCTCCTTGAGTGGCTAGGTCGAATTGATTTTCAAACTGAAACCAAACACCATCATCTAGATCTGATTCTGCTTTTTCTACCGCAAGCGTTAGAGTAGATTTGATATCACTTTTCACTAGAAGGGCGTCAAGATCAATGGTGTATCGTTCAGAATTGTAAACCCGTAATCCGACGAATCCTCCCTTGAATACTAAATTTTTGCTGAGGCTAGTGTCTGCAACCAATCGGGCTACCAAGCGTTCGATCATAAACGCAGTCTCAAGATTTTGGTAAGGAACTCCCGTTTTTTTTTGCAAGTCTATTATTTTTTGGCGGACGGAACTTCCTTTGGATTTTGTTGTCATGGACCGATTACCTCAAAATACTTGCCGAGGACGGCTTCCAGACCGAGTTCTTTGGCTGCCTTACCAAGCTTCATTTCGGTTGTTTGTTTCTTTGATAGCGCATCTCTCGCGGCTTTGACGGCAATTCGTTCTCCGATTTTGGTGACGAATTTTAGCCCTTCAAGAATTGCTCGTTCAAGCGAGACTATCCGAAATCCACTTTTATCGACGATTCCCTTTTCTAGGGGGGTCTTCGTTCGGATTAGCTTATAGCCAGATTCCTTGGTTTTTCGCTCGGAGGGTACAATTACCCACGTGTGGCTTGGAACCTGTTCGGCAAGATTATAGTAAAAGAGAGCTGAAAGTCCGCCAATAGCTGATTTTGAGCCAAACCTAGCGCAAGCAATTTGAAATCCCACATTGCTTTCCAAAACTGCTTCTGGATGAAGGTAGATTCCACGGGCTACTCGTTTTAGATTTTCGGAAGCTACTTGCCTCGATAGTTCCTGTTGGCTCAAACCCATTTCCTCGGCTTGTTGAAGTGTGAAGATCCCGAGTTTCTTCAGCTTTGTTAGTTGCTTCTGGTTCATGGTTCTGAGTATCTGGTGAAAAGAGACAATTTTCAATTAAATTTGTCTCTTTTCACCGATTGGGGAAGTTTTACCACAGTTTACCGACATCCCCCAGCTTTCCCTCACCTCACACCCGCAGTTTAATATCTGAACTACTATCTCATCGCCAAAACCCTTGCAATTTAGCTGTAAAATGGGCAACGGCATCAGATCCACCATTTAACTCTACCGAGTGCCCCCTGAAAAGTGGGGCATTTTACAAACAATCGAAATCAATAAACTAACCAAAATCAATTAAACCCATTCTTACAAACGATCGTGATTTTTGGGATGAGCGGAAGTGACGCCACGTTACTCGGCTTTGCCCCATGCTTGCCCCACTTTTTTTCGATCAATTCGGTAGTTCTACATGAATGGGTCGAAACGAAGTAATGAAAAGGGGATCACCCGAGAGGTTCGTGTGATTAAATTTTTACGGGAACAAGCAAAACTTAGCCTTCGGCAAGCAGTTATTAAATCTGGACTCAGCATGAGTCTAGTAGCGCACATGGAATAAGGGCGCACCGGAATCACCGATAGCAGCCTCAAGCGACTATTAGAAATATACGGAACTACACACTCCACTTTTGAGATGTTCGCGTCAGGTCGCGTCGAGCTGCCACTCGATATTCGCTCTGAATGTTTAGAGCTGATTCGCTCCATGTCTCTCGATCAATTGAAAACCGCGAACTCAATGTTTTCTTTACTTTCACTTCGCAGATGAGGAAAACTGTTTATGTACGATTTACTCATTAAACTCATGATCATTGCGAGTCTCGTTCATTTTGGACACATTGTGACACCTTCCAGAGCGATTGGATTAATATCTTGCACACAATAAAATAATTTTCTAAGTTAAGTAATCTTCACATCAACCACATTACTTCAATACGAAATCTCTCTACATTGGTTCTCAAGATGGTCATAATACCTTCGGTATTCAAACGGCCGGAGAGACTTAAATATGAACCTGACATTAACTTCAACAATCTCAAATAAAGAAAAGAATTCAAATTTATTAAATCGTGGCATAATTACCGCAGTTCGCGGAAGCGTCGTAGACATATGGTTCAATAAAAACTTACCGCCAATTTATTCTGTCCTACGTACGGGCGCCGAAAATAAAATCATCATCGAAGTCCTTTCTCAACGTGACGAGCGACACGTGCGCGGAATTGCACTTACCCCTACCCAAGGTCTTGCTCGTGGCATGGTAGTTGAGGATTCTGGCGGACCACTAAAAGCACCTGTTGGCAAAGGCACGCTCTCCCGAATGTTTGATGTCTTTGGCAACACAATAGATCGTGGCGCTGAATTATCAGATGTGGCATGGCGTTCGGTGCATCAATCACCTCCTTCACTCGCACGACGGTCCACTACCTCTGAGATTTTTGAAACGGGAATTAAGGTGATTGACGTTTTGATGCCGCTCGAGCGTGGCGGCAAAACCGGGCTTTTCGGGGGCGCAGGCGTTGGCAAAACAGTTCTACTGACAGAGATGATTCACAATGAGATCGGAAATCAAAAAGGAGTCAGTATATTCTGTGGGATAGGAGAGCGTTGTCGTGAAGGTCAGGAACTTTATCAGGAGATGAAAGATGCCGGAGTCCTTCCGAATATGGTCATGATATTTGGACAGATGAACGAACCTCCCGGTGCACGTTTCCGAGTGGGTCATGCCGCGCTCACAATGGCAGAATATTTTAGAGATGATGAGCACAGAGATGTGCTGCTTTTAATTGATAACATTTTTCGTTTTATTCAAGCAGGCTCCGAAGTGTCGGGCCTGATGGGGCAAATGCCATCCCGTCTAGGTTATCAGCCAACAATGGGAACAGAATTATCTGGCTTAGAAGAACGAATTGCGAATACCGACACCGGCGCCATTACCTCCATCCAAGCTGTTTATGTTCCTGCAGACGATTTTACGGATCCTGCGGCCGTTCACACTTTCTCACATCTTTCGGCCTCTATTGTTCTTTCCCGTAAACGGGCAAGTGAAGGGCTCTATCCGGCAATTGATCCTCTGAAGTCCAATTCTAAAATGGCTACACCAGGAATTATTGGCGACCGACACTATACTTTAGCTCAAGAAATTAGAAGAACACTCGCACAATATGCAGATCTCAAAGACATCATTGCAATGCTTGGCCTTGAGCAGCTGTCACCAGATGACCGTAAAGTAGTTGCGCGAGCCCGTAGAGTAGAGCGCTTTCTTACACAACCTTTTTTCACTACAGAACAGTTCAGCGGCCTTAAAGGAAAGTTAGTGAGCCTGAAGGATGCCCTAGATGGTTGCGATCGAATTCTGCGCGATGAATTTAAAGATTATCCAGAGAGCGCGCTTTACATGATTGGCGCGATTGGAGAGGCAAAGAAAAAAGAAAAGAAAGAACCAAAAGAAGAGAACAAAAGCGTCACCAAATCAAAGACGGAGGTCGAGCACGCAACCGACGCTCATGACTCTTAAAGTTCTTCTGCCGTCTCACATTTTTATAGAAGAAACCTTAGTCTCCAGAATCACCGCCGAAACTCCAGATGGTTCTTTCGGGCTTTTGTCGCATAGACTTGACTGTGTTGCATCGCTCACGCCGGGAATCTTAATCTATAAAAAAGAAGGAGCAGCAGAAACCTTTTTGGCTATTGATCAAGGCGTATTGGTAAAAACAGGAATAACTGTGTTGGTCTCTGTCCGAAACGCAATTTCTGGAACCGACCTCCATCAACTTCGTGAAACTGTAAAAAAGACTTTTTTGTGTATTAGTAAACAAGAAGAAAATGTGCGATTAGTGATGGCAAAAATGGAAAGTAGTTTTATCCAGCGCATAGCGGAGTTTCATCATGAATAAACCCTTTCCCCAAACTATAGCCGACAAAGCTGATCGCAAACTGAACGCAAGACGGAACTCACAGGGAGTTTGGTTCGGTATGGGCATGATGGGCTTAGTGGGATGGTCGGTCGTGGTCCCGACGTTAATTGGGACCGGAACAGGAATCTGGTTAGATAGTCATCATCCTGGAAAATTCTCATGGACGCTTTCTCTTCTCATTGTGGGCTTAATTGCAGGTTCGCTAAATGCCTGGCATTGGGTTGCTAAGGAAGATCGCGAAATGCGAGAGGATGATCAAACATGAATCGAGAAATTTTGAGCTTAGCATTGGTGTCGATGATCGGTGCCGGATTAGGCACATTTTATTTTTATGGTTTATGGTGGACGATAAAAAAAGGCCTTTCTGCCAAATTCTCCGCACCTTGGTTTTTAACCAGCCTTTTATTTCGAACTGCAATAACTTTAACTGGCTTTTACTTGATCATCGTTTCCTCTCCTGATGGAGAGCTGAAACGCCTCTTGTTTTGTCTCCTTGGTTTTTTGACAGTACGCTTATCCGTTACACGTGTTTCTCGCTTGGGGGAGGTCACTCATGCATCTGAGTCCTGACCAAGTCATCTTCTGGCAACATGGTTTTCTAAAACTCAATTCTACTATCGTCATGACTTGGGGAGTGATGTTTGTGCTCACGATGAGTTCAATCATCATTACCCAAAACCTTTCAACAGAAATTAAACTGTCCCATTGGCAGAACCTTTTGGAAATAGTGATCACCGGAATCGAAAAACAAATTGAAGAAGTTGGATTAAAAGAACCAAGAAAATATTTGGGTTTCTTAGGTACTCTTTTCCTGTTTGTAGGAACAGCGAGTATTTTTACTATTATTCCAGGTTACGAACCTCCTACTGCCTCACTTTCTACTACTGCTTCACTTGCATTGTGTGTATTTGTTGCCGTCCCTTTCTTTGGAGTAAAACAACAAGGAGTGGGTGGCTACCTTAAATCCTATATGAAACCCACCTTCATCATGCTGCCTTTTAATATTATTAGCGAACTTTCGCGCACTCTTGCTCTTGCTGTCCGATTGTTTGGTAACATGATGAGCGGTGCGATGATAGTTGCAATCCTTTTAACCATTACACCATTTGTTTTTCCCGTCATCATGACCCTACTTGGACTACTCACTGGCGCGGTACAAGCCTATATTTTTAGCATTCTTGCGGCAGTTTATATCGCTGCTGCCATCCATACTCAAAAACCTAAAGCTCAAATAAAAACGGAAGCGCAAGTAAAAGTATGACTAAGAAAACTAAATCGGAGGATTTATGGATAGCGTAACGACCATCGCGGTAGCATCAATTGTCATTGCGGGAATCACAACTGGGTTTGGCACCATGGGCCCGGCGCTCGCAGAGGGACGAGCTGTGGCAACCGCACTCACTTCACTCGCTCAACAGCCAGACGCTTCAGCTACCATCACCAGAACTTTATTTGTGGGTCTCGCAATGATCGAGTCTACTGCCATTTATTGTTTTGTGATTTCGATGATCATTATTTTCGCAAATCCATTTTGGAATCACGTGATAGCTCAAAGCACGACAGGAAAATGAACCATAGGACAAAATTATGCTAATCGATTGGTTCACCGTTCTTGCGCAGGCACTCAATTTTCTTATCCTCGTGTGGTTAATGAAACGTTTTCTTTATAAACCCGTCTTGAACGCAATCGATACGCGGGAAAAAAGAATTGCGGCGGAACTGTTTAATGCTGATCAGAAAAAGAATGACGCGCAAAAAATGAGTGACGATTTTAATCGTAAAACTAATGAATTCGATGACCAGCGAGCCACTCTTTTTAAAAAAACAGCAGATGAGGCACAGACTGAATGCGGGCATCTATTGAACGAGGCAAAAAAATCAGCCGACGCATTGACCTTAAAGCGAATGGAATCGCTGGAGAATGAAGAAAAGACCTTGAAACAAGCCATCAGTCGAAGAACTCAAGCGGAAGTATTTTCAATCGTACGAAAGACACTCACAGACCTTGGTAGCGCAAGTTTAGAAGATCAAGTGATTCAAGTTTTTAACAAGAAATTACACAATTTAGGTGTGGAGGAAAAAGGAAAGCTCGTCTCGTCACTAAAAGCAAATCCTAGCCCTGTGATCGTTCGCACTTCAACCAGTCTTTCTCCTGCTTTACGGACATCTACCGAAACTGCGATAAAAGATGCCTTTGGAGCGAATACTCAAATTCAGTTTGAGGCCTCACCCCATCTCATCAGCGGGATTGAACTCACCACAAATGAGCAAAAGTTATCCTGGAGTATTGAAAGCTATTTGAGGTCTCTAGAAAAGAGCGTAGACGAACTTTTGAGAGTGGAACCAAAATCACAAAATGCCAAGCCGGAGGCCAAGACTCAATGAGTATAGAATCGCTGAACCTCCAAAATGTTTTCGACACCATTTTTTCAGGCATCGACCAAGTAAATCAGAACTTTGTCGCAAAACTACAAATTCAAGAGGTTGGTATTATTACCAGTATTTCAACCGGAATCGCAAAAGTATCTGGTCTGCCAGGCGTGGGTTACGATGAGCTCCTCACTTTTCCGGGAAATATACTTGGAATTGCATTCAATGTAGACGAAGAGGAAATTGGAGTGGTTTTACTTGGAGAATATTGGCATTTGCAGGCAGGAGACGAAGTCAGACGAACCGGACGAGTTATGGATGTGGCAGTAGGTAACGAACTGCTTGGGCGTGTAATCGATCCACTGGGTCGTCCTCTAGATGGCACAGAAAAAATCGATACCAATAAACGAATGCCTATCGAGCGGCCCTCACCTGCAATCATGGATAGAGCACCGGTCACGGTACCCCTTCAAACTGGACTCAAAGTCATTGATGCCATGATTCCCATTGGACGAGGTCAGCGTGAATTAATTCTCGGCGATCATCAAACTGGGAAAACCGCAATCGCATTAGACACCATCTTAAATCAACGCGATCAAAACGTGATTTGCATTTACTGTGCAATCGGCCAACGTGCGTCTGCAGTCGCGAAGACAGTCGCGACTCTTCGGGAGAAAGAGGCAATGGATTACACGGTCATCATGGTGACAGAAGGCAATGATCCTCCCGGCCTCACCTACATTGCGCCGTACGCCGCGACTAGCATCGCCGAATTTTTTATGAAAGCGGGTCGGGACGTGCTGATCGTATATGACGATCTTACTCAACATGCGCGCTCTTATCGAGAGCTCACGTTGCTCCTCCGGCGTCCTCCTGGTCGCGAGGCGTTTCCTGGTGATATTTTTTATATTCACTCCCGCTTACTGGAAAGAGCGACCCATTTATGCAAAGAAATGGGTAATGGTTCCCTTACCGCTCTTCCGATTATTGAGACAGAAGCGGAAGATATCTCGGCTTATATTCCCACCAATCTTATCTCTATTACGGATGGTCAAATCTATTTATCTCCTTCACTTTTCGAATTGGGCATACTTCCCGCGGTCGATGTCGGCAAGTCTGTTTCTCGCGTGGGAGGCAAAGCGCAACTCGCTGCATATCGCGTAGTAACTGGAGACCTCAAGCTTGCATATGCACAATTCGAAGAACTTGAGTCTTTCTCGCGTTTCGGTGCGCGACTAGACGAAGAAACCCATAAAATTATCGAACACGGAAAACGAATTCGTGCGAGTCTCAAGCAACCAGAATTTTCTCCGGTCTCGGTTGCGGCACAGATTATCGTACTTTTGGCCTTGAGCGCGAAACTTTTTGATCTTGTTCCCATTGAGCAAATGAAGGACGCTGAACTTGCACTGGTTCAGGCTGCGACTATTGTTCCCACCGAGTTAAATAAACGCCTCTCTTCTGCCGAGAAACTTACCGATCAAGACCGCGATGCATTGATTCAAATAGCAAGTAATGCACTGGCACGATTTCAACCCAAACCTCCGCCCACAATTGTAGCTCAGGGAAAGAAATGAGTGACTCATTAGCGAACCTGCGTCGAAAGATATCGGGTGCAGGCCAACTTCGTTCAGTGGTGCGCACGATGAAGGCTGTAGCCGCCGCAAATATCGGGCAATATGAAAAGTCGGTCCACTCTTTAGTCGATTACAATCATACAGTCGAATTGGGATTAGGTGCCTGTTTTAGGGCTACTAACGATGTACCCTTGATCAAAGATAAAAAAAGAAAGATGAAACCCGGAGACATCGGAGTTGTCGTATTTGGCTCAGATCAAGGACTCGTAGGCCAGTTTAACAATACTGTTGTGGAATTTGCAATAAACAAAATAGCAAGTTTGTCAGTAAAACCCGTTGTCTGGGCGGTTGGTGAACGTGTTCACGCGCATCTGAAAGATGAAAATCTACCCTTGAAGAGTCTTCTCCCTGTGCCAACTTCTGTAAATGCAATCACTTTTCTTATTGGGCAAATTCTTGCGGAAACAGAGAGTCCCAAAAATCATTTGATCGTCACCGAACTTCACCTTTTTTATAATCATCCAACCTCAGGGTCTGCATTTATTCCTATCACTATACAACTTCTTCCGTTGGATGATTTTTGGCGAAAACAAATTTCAAAACTTCCCTGGCCCAACAACGCTTTACCCCAGGTAATGGATCAAGGTACGACTACCCTTCGTGCACTCGTCCGCGAATATCTTTTTGTCTCACTGTTTCGGGCATGCGCTGAATCTCTTGCCAGCGAAAATGCAAGTCGCTTGGCTGCAATGCAAAGAGCAGATAAAAACATAGATGAACTATTGGAACGTCTGAGTGCCACTTTTCACCGCGTGCGGCAAAGCGGAATTGACGAAGAACTTTTTGATGTCGTTTCAGGGTTTGAAGCACTAAGCAAAGATAAGCGAGAAAAATGAATACCAGTCTATTTGCGGGCTTACTTCCCGAACTTACCGATTTAGTAGATATTCCAAAACTTCTTGCTGCCTACGATTCCAACCAGCCAAACCCCTTGATCCCTTCACAGCTCGTTCATTTTGGAACATCCGGGCACAGGGGATCAGCATTTAATAACACTTTTAATAAAAATCACATTTTAGCAATGAGCCAGGCTATTTGCTTTTATCGGGCGAAGGAAAATATAACCGGCCCCTTATTTCTTGGATTCGATACGCATGCCCTTTCATTACCCGCTTTTCAGAATACACTTGAAGTGCTTGCAGCAAATGCCGTGACGGTGATGATCGCCGAAAATGGAGAGTTTACACCGACCCCAGTCATTTCACATGCCATACTTTCTTACAATAAAGATCGCGCTGAAGGATTCGCCGACGGTATTGTCATTACTCCGTCACATAATCCACCTCATGAAGGTGGATTCAAATACAATCCTACGCATGGCGGACCCGCAGGAACAGAAATTACGAACTGGATTCAGAATCAAGCAAATGAAATTTTAATCAATCAACTGAAGGATGTACTGCAAATTCCATTTAATCGCGCACTCAAAGTCGAGACCACTCATCAGTATGATTTCTTAACATCTTATGTTAGTGACTTGGCGAATACAATCGACATGGACGTAATCCGCGATTCGCAAATAAAAATCGGCGTCGACCCTCTCGGGGGTGCGGGCGTGCATTATTGGCAGCCCATTGCTGATTTTTTTAAAATCAATCTAACCATACTCAACAACACAGTAGATCCTACTTTTAGATTTATGACCCGAGATTGGGATGGGCAAATTCGAATGGATCCATCATCCACATACGCAATGCAATCCGTAATTCAAAAAGCTAAGGAGTTTGACGTTACTTTTGCATGCGATACGGATCATGATCGTCACGGAATAGTTACGAAAAACAGCGGCGTTATGCCACCTAATCATTATCTCTCAGTGGCAATAAATTATCTTTTTAAACATCGTCCTCAATGGCACCCCGAACTTAAAATAGGTAAAACAGTAGTAAGTAGCCAGATGATTGATCGCGTAGCGTTTAAACTGAAGCACCCAATATATGAAGTGCCCGTTGGTTTTAAGTGGTTCGTAGATGGATTGCGACGAACAGAACTT
>CAIMNF010000112.1 GCA_903842755.1 Oligoflexia bacterium | reverse complement strand
TTTATCATACACCTGAATACAAAGTTGAACAAATCGGACACGGTCAGGCGCTCACATTTTTTAAGCTAATTCCTAATTCAGGCTCAAATTCAATATTCGATGATCCGATTGCGTTTAATACAATAAAACAAGACGTAATTTCGGAGTGGAAAGCCGAATTCGCACTCCAAGGTTCCCCAGGCGCAATCCCAAGTTATTTGCCAAATGTCGGTGCCAGGTCTTTTTTAAGTGACACAAAAAATCTTTCAATGGATTCGCATTTCATCAATGATTTTGGCCAAGGGGCCTGCACATTAAGTTCAAACGAACTAGCTGGAGTATGTACGCTAACCTTGTCCCAAAATAAACCATTGGGGGCCCAATGGGGTTGGGCTGAGCAATGGCTAAATAACTTGATTCGAAAAGCGCAGCTAGAAACTTTAAACTTTGTGTTTCAATTGGTCCCTTCCGTTCACCAGGCATTTCAATCGAACTTAGTACTAGAGGTACCCATAAGAAACATAAATACGACAACTGTCAATTCTTACCATTTGAGGCGATTATGAAAATATACTTAAGACCAGCAATTACCCCGCTTTTACTCTTTATCCATTTAGCAAGTTGCGTCCAAAGTGGTTCGAACGACAGAAGTAATTCACAATCTAATTTACCGGAGTCCAAAAATTGTTTGACCGGCGCGAATGCGGTAGATTCGGTTACTCTACTAAAAATGCTTTCCACTAGTGAGGCAAATGAGTTGCGTCAGAATTGCCTGGATCACACGAATTGCTTTGCCGAGATTCAAAAAAGTGCAATCCAACACAAAGTAATTTTAGATCGAAAAACAATGTTAGAAATCTATGAAGCGGTAGTCCAAACTTACTAATGCAATGGCTCTTTGCCTTCGGCAATAGTCAGCCCCCTCAAGGAAATTTTATACCTTAGGTGTCTTCAACTATTGGCCAACCGCAAACAGGTTTATTGAACAAAAAAAGCATTCATTTAAATAATGATAAGAATTCACCTAAATGCACGTTCTCGGCGTTGCCATGGATTACCGACTTTCTTAATTTAACTAAAGTTTTGAAGTCAAAGAAAGGATTTACCTTATTGGCTGGACGGATTGCCGAGAAATCTGGCGACGAATTTTTCGATTCAAATACAATGAATCGCCTGGGTCGGAAACCCTTTAAAAAACAACCTTACTACCCTACCTCAAAGTTTAGGCAAAAACCCTTCATGTAATCCAAAAATTTAATCGATTCGCTTTTATGTCCACAAAAAGCTTGGTACAAACCTTGCGGATTCCTGAAACTAACTAGTGTTTAACATTTAAAATAAATGAGAAAAAACACAGATGATGATCTACGTGAGCATAGTACGTGTCATAATGACGGCCGATAAAATGACCCTCCCCAAGTATCTACCCTACGGAATCGGGTCCACTTGAAAAGTGGTTACCTTAAACCTCAGGTTAATTCAACATTGATAATGAACAGCCACGTTGACTCGAATTTTTACGCGCTAACCAAAAAAGAGCGTTCTCCTTACGCAATTAATGTTTCAGTCGCTATTAAAAACTTTCGATTTTACGACCAAACGTACAATTTAATTCGCAATCGAAAAAAGACATCCGAGAATATAGAGACGGACTTCTGCCAGAATCGTACTTTTTAATGGATTTGTTTAATGGTCGATAACGGCTCGCCCTGTTCCGTTATCTCTGGATTCATAAAACTTTTTCACAGCATGAGCAGTTCGCTTAATGGAAGGTCCAAGGTTAGGCAACAACACTATCTCCAATTTAAAGAAGTGAGGCCTAAAGAAACCTTAACGAAACCCTAATGACGATTAGGGGGTTCAACAAAGCCACGTGCCTTTAGTAAGGCTTCAACTTTCGGATCGTGTCCTCTAAATTTTCGATAGGTTTCGGCCGGATCAACGGTATTTCCCACAGAGACAATGTAATCGTGGTACCTTTTCGCAACTTGTGGATCATAGGGACCACCTGGAGCTTCCGTAAAGGCTTCGAATGCATCCAACGCTAACACTTGCGACCAAAGATAACCGTAATAGCCGGCAGCGTAGTCTTCGCTGGAAAAAATGTGTCCGAAATGGGGAATCCGATGCCGCATGACAATTTCTTCTGGCATGTTTATTTCTTTTAGCGTTTTTAGCTCAAATTCGCGCGGCTCAATGGTATTGGGATCGGCG
>CAIMNF010000111.1 GCA_903842755.1 Oligoflexia bacterium | reverse complement strand
TTCCAATTTTCCATCGCTTTAATTCCCATGCCCTCCGTACAGCCTTCAATCCATTCTCCTTGCGCTGCAAGTTTAAACCAGGTTTGAATGCCCGACGTCCAGATACGCTTTTCAGAAAGAGCGGCGCGAAGGGCTTGGTTTAAAAACTCATGGGCGTTGCTGTGGGCGACAAATACCCCTTCAGACTTTTGAAGATGTTCGATTTGAGATGGGCTAGGAGTGGCCGGAGTAAGGTCGAATAAATCTGAAGTTAAAACTTTAGTGTAGTTTTCTGGGAGTTGATGATTGGCCTCTCCCCAGATTGAATTCACACAATCGCCATTTGGTTTTTGGCCTCGGATAGAAAGGTTACCGGAGGGGAGTTGACTTGCGCCAAGCTTAAGGTGGCATCCTCCACCCCAATCGCTTAAGATTTGGCGCTCGGCCTGTACTGCGCGCGCGGTTTCGTGGTCATGAATAGACGTCAAAATCCGAATTATCTCCGGCTCGTTTGCACGAGTTTCGATTGCCAGGGCGCCTTGGGCAGGGGCGGTTGGATTTTCTTGGAGAGGGAGAATCATCAACCGTGTGTTTTTCAGCAACTTTGAGACTTCGATGGACGCGTGAGGATCTTGTGCGAGTCGCTCTAAGCCGGCAAAGGCTAAAACAACTGCATCAAGTTTACGATCTGAGCTTTCCGCTTCGTGGATGCGAGCAAGGCGCGTGTTTACGTTGCCGCGAATTTCCCGAAAATCAAGCTGGATGGGTTTAAATTGGGGAAGCGCCTTTTTTAAAAACGGTGGAATCAGAGTAAGTCTTCTTGGCGACGAAGTACCGATTCGGATGGGAGCCCCTTCCTTTAGTCTTTGTAAGACTGACGCGTGGAATATCACGATGTCGTGTTGAAGCTCTCTTTTAGGAATTGCTGCAATCGTGAGGGCAGTGGGGCGATCAATGCTCAAATCCTTCATGGAATGAACGGTAAAGTCTACATCCCCCTGTAGAAGAGCTCGATCTAATTCCGCAGTAAAAAACTCTTTTCCGTCGATTTGACTTAAGGGTTTATCCAGAATTTTATCGCCTTGTGTTTCGATTCCAACGAGTTCGATAGAAAGTGTGATTCCCTGACTTTTTTGAAAATCGATCAGTTGTTGGGCAATCTGTGAACTTTGTGCCCAGGCAAGAAGAGATTTTCTTGTGCCAAGCTTTAAATGTGTTTTCATAATTCTAATTAAATAAAGCTAAGTCTTCCCAGCCGTGCGCGATATGAATCGATCGAGCCATGCTTCTTAAAACTGCGCGGTGATGGCAAGCTGCGAGAGCTTGAGCCACTTGTTTTGAACGCACCGTAGACTGCTCCTTTTCCAAATAAAATAAATCGGTCAATGACCAAAAATGAATCACTTTATTAAATGGAGTGGTCTCCGCAGCTTGGCCACCCAAATGAAGTATTTTTTGGTCTGGGCGAATTTGTTTTAAAATGATTTCCTCGAGTTCGGTACTAGAGGAGTCGGAAGCGCTCGATGGGGTTGCAATGACAATGATTGACGCCTGTTGAATGGCTTCACAAAGGGCAATTTTTCCGGAGATGAAGGAGATGGGCGAAGGGGTCTTTTGGTTTAACTTGTGGCTCAGTTCAACGTGCATC
>CAIMNF010000110.1 GCA_903842755.1 Oligoflexia bacterium | reverse complement strand
TGATACTGTACCCGCACTTGGATCAGCAATGTAAGCATAATGAGTGGATGAGGGAGTTGGGGTTGGAGATGGTGAAGGAGTTGACGAATTATTATTACCCGAAGAGTTCGCACCAGGAGTTGGAGAACGGCTGGGTAATCCCGGTCCGCACGATAAAAGAATGATGGCGAAAAAAAATAGAATTAAATTGAAGACTTTAGCCATAGATTTTCTCCTAAAATTGTAGTCCAACACCTAACTGAAATTCGTGGACTACCGGATCCCGAAACGTTGGGAGGTAGGCAAGCCATATATTTTTTAACCAACCGCAATTTCTCATTGTAATATCATATGAAATATTTGTACCTAAAAGGAGTTTTGTACCACAACTTTTGCAAGTCCAAGTTTGAGCCCCTACGTTAAATGCAATATTCAATTTATCTATCGCCTTCATCCGAACATAGGTCATGTAACCAATTGCGGCAAAATTAGTATTTGAAGCAAGTTTCATTAAAGCCAAATCCAGACTCAGGCCGACAGCAAATGTTTCATTAATTTCATAACTCGGAATATAGCGAAACATACCGCCACCACTGAATCCAGATCCTTGAAAAGTATAAACGGCTCCTGTTTGAAAGGCCTTCAAATTAAAGCGGGAATCTTCTGTTGCGTTTGTTTCTGCTGAAGCTTGTATTCTGGCTATAAAAACTAAAAGCAACATAGAAAAAAGTAATATCTTTGATTTCATATAGATATTTTATTTCAATTCTTTAATAGGGTCATTTGAATTCAAATATGAAAAGTAATGTGTACGATGCCCCATATTTAGGAGTCAGTAATTCATTGATGGGCGGAACGCCAGCCGGGGGACCGGAACCACATTAAGCATTCCTAGCCGAAGGCTGGGCCGAATTTTTGGGTGAAAATGGGGCCGGAACTTAAGAGGTGAGGCCCTTTGTACCGCCTAAACTCTTGCTGTTTACAAATCCCACGAATCGTCTCGACCCCAACGCCGAGCATTCTTGCAATCTTCTTCTTACCCGTTCCCTGCGACCTTAGACGGGCAATCTCTTGATGTATCGACATAGCTTTACGTTCTCCAATCATGACCAAGGTTCTCCTTGGTAAGACTGCATCACGCGAAGCCTTAAACTCTCAATACCTGACTAGTGGCCTGGGGTCATTTGGTGAAAACCCCGGGGTCAGCTCATTTGAAATCGCCTGGGGTCAGTTCGTGAAAAGTGGGGGTCAGTTTGGGTGAAATCGGCCAGTCGGGTCTCATAGCGCCCGAAACCATCTGTATCTGCTTTGAGGAAGTTCTTGAATAATAGCGAACAAAGAGTCCCCAACAAAAAAATAACGAGGGGTTCAGATAATTTCCATGTGCCATGTTTGACTGAAAGGATGTTGAGTACGACGGGAATTAAACAGAGCACAATCCCGCCAATGGCGTTACTTGCTTCACGATCCATTTGAGTAATAATGCTCAGAATTACAAAAACACTATTCTGCGCACGCTCAGTGGGGTCGGTGCGATCGGTACTAATGTCGATCGCTCTTTTTAAGAGGTAAGCGCTTGCAGTCAAGAAGGCACCCAAAATCAGGCCAGGAACTCCCCAAATCCATTTATTGGCCGATTTCATGAAATTGATCTCCTTACACTTATATAAATGCAGAATTCTGGCCAATTTGAGCCAAAATGGATATGAATATCTTTCTGCGCTACTTTTTCGGCGTTACTGGCCGTCACAGGAGGTTACCGGATGTCACAGGCAGTTACTGGCAGGTTTGAAAATAATTTATTTTTATAAATGAAAAAACTTCTGTATCAAAAGTGCAGCAGTGCGTTTCATGAAAAATTGACAGGGTATTTTTGAAAAGTTTACAAACTGATTAAATCAAAGCCTGTGAAGGTCAACTGCGATTCGCTTTAAAATCTCATCGAGTGAAATCTGGCCACGGTAATAAAGCGATTTGGTCTTTGCATACTCAGAGCTAAATAATTTACGAGTAGCTTGATCGTTCAACTTAAAAGCATCACCGTGACACACGTCTTGATCGAGACTTTTGAATCTCTTTTTCTTGTGTGCTAGGTACTCGGAGCTTCCAATAAAAGCTTGTACCGAAGGCACATCTAAAAGCTGGTGGATGTCGTAATAGTGCCGCAGAAAGTTGCGTGAAAACTTACCTGTTTCTTTGAACTGCTTGAACTTGTTCGCGACGGTTTGGAGCTTTTCAACAAAGGTGTATTCGGGATTATAGCAAGGCACCTGCAATGCTCGGTTATTATCGAATTTCATTTTTTTGGATTCGCTGAAATCCACCACCCACGAAGAAATGTCTACTTTTTGATGCGGACTGGTTTGGTCAAACCCTACTTCAAGCAAGATTCCTTCTTTGAGGCCCTGCACAGAGGCTGAGTTCGTTTGATAATGAAGCCTGAGTCCAGCATTGCGAAGTTGTGCGTCATCGAAATCATGATCTCGCTCTATTTTCATAATTCCAGGTATTTTGATCCTCTTTTTTAGCCGTTCAAAAAACTGCCTTCGAGATTCAATATGCTTTGGATCGTTGTGATTAGGCCCCGCAAAAAGCTTCTCATTATCAAAGGGTTCAATGTGAATGTCGATGTCTTCAGAAAACCTATGAATGATCCCGAAACCTTTTGAAAGGGAGGTGTCGCCCTTCAGTTGAAATTTTAACCCGCTCTCGGTCAGTCCATAAAGGCAAT
>CAIMNF010000109.1 GCA_903842755.1 Oligoflexia bacterium | reverse complement strand
GGCTTGAACCTCGTAGGAAAAATCTAAACAAATCGTAAGGGAAACCGGTAGGAAAGAAGGATAGTTTTATG
Source organism: Oligoflexia bacterium (assembly GCA_903842755.1). Classification (GTDB taxonomy): domain Bacteria; phylum Bdellovibrionota; class UBA1018; order UBA1018; family CAIMNF01; genus CAIMNF01. The sequence goes on along the minus strand of CAIMNF010000109.1, from coordinate 8,663 downwards.
CTCATCAATGAAGAATTATTTCAGCAACTGAAAGAAGTGTTTAGTCCTTTAGAGAATGAGATCGAACTTTCTTTCTTTCCTACCGCTCACGCCGATCAAGCCCAACTCCTAGAGCTCTTAGAAGGGGTCGCTACTGCCCATCCAAAAATTAAAGTCAATGAAGCGCAGGGTGCGTCTGTCACGAAGGCTGCTTTTCCTGGGTTCAAGGTATTGAAAAACGGCAAGGAAACGGGAATTCAATTCAAGGGAATCCCTACGGGGCACGAATTTAGTTCGCTGATCTTGGCTATTTTGAACTCAGACCAAAAGGGTAAATTCCCAGACGAGCTTCTCAAAAAGCGAATACAAGCCTTGAATGGCCCGATTCGGCTTGAGACTTATATATCATTGACCTGTGAAAACTGTCCTGACGTGGTTCAGAGCTTAAACCAAATGGCACTCCTCCATGACGATTTTCAACATACCATGATTGACGGGGCGTATACTCAAACCGAAATTGCATCGCTTGGTATTCAAGGCGTACCCAGTATTGTCGTGAATGGAAAATTAATTCATTCGGGGAGAATAGCACTTATTGATTTGATTCAAAAATTAGAAACCGAGTTTGGAACAAACCCCACCGAACAACAGTCCACCGACTTAGGCACATTCGATGTAGTCATCGTAGGAGGTGGCCCTGCAGGCGCTTCAGCCGCAATTTACAGCGCGCGGAAGGGACTTAAAACAGCAATCATCGCCGAAAAAATTGGCGGCCAAGTGCAAGAAACAAAAGGAATTGAAAACTTAGTGTCTGTTCTGTATACCGAAGGCCCGCAACTTGCGGCACAGCTCCAACAACATATCTTAAATTACCCGGTAACGCTATTGGAACACCGGCGCGTAAAGACCATTTCTTCTACACCGGTCAAAACAATTACCCTCGAAAGCGGAGAAACGCTGAGCACAAAAACAGTGATCATTGCCACCGGGGCGAAGTGGCGTGAGCTGGGCATTCCAGGTGAAAAGGAATACATCGGTCGAGGAGTTGCCTTCTGCCCGCATTGCGACGGGCCATTTTACAAAGATAAAAAAGTTGCGGTGATTGGCGGCGGTAATTCAGGCGTCGAAGCAGCGATTGATCTCGCAGGAATTGCCCGCGAAGTCGTGTTATTTGAATACAATGACAAACTTCGGGCGGACCAAGTGTTGGTCAACAAATTAAAATCGCTACCGAACACTTCCGTTATTCTTCAGGCCAAGACCAAAGAGGTACTCGGAAACGGTCAGAAAGTAACACAACTGCTTTACGAGGATCGAACTTCGCAACAAGAGGTGAAGCTTGATTTGGACGGAGTATTTGTCCAAATTGGACTGCTTCCAAATACGCACTTTTTAAAAGAGACGCTCGACCTTACTCAAAGTGGCGAGATTAAAGTTGACGCCAAAGGACGCACCTCGGTTCCGGGGATTTATGCGGCGGGAGATGTAACGACCACCCCCTATAAACAAATCATCATTGCAATGGGTGAAGGTGCAAAGGTGGCGCTTGCCGCGTTTGAAGATCAAATGCTGAGATCATCCTGACTTTGACAGGAAAGGATCGACGACTTGATTGAGCCGTTCCTCGGTCAATTCGCCATTAACAGTGTCCCTAGATTCTCGCTTTTTTTCTAGGTCCTTGGGCTTAAGCCCTTCCGCTTCAATCCCGTTCGGGCTAAAAATTGCAGCCACTTTTTGCTGTGGATCAATAACCACCGTCAAAGGAATCAAGCTGACTTCGGGAAAGTCATTCACCGTCGCATCAGCCAAAAGTCCGAGCGGGAAATCATAAAAAGGATGCTGGCTGATCACTTCTTTGCGCTCGCGTGATTTCTCGATACTTATAGCAAGGACGGAAACTTTGTTTTTATTGGCGGAGTGATTTTTAAGAAACCTGCTCAGTACCGGCATTTCGCGCTTGCAGCCGCTGCACCAGGTTGCCCAAAAATGAAGGATCACTACTTTTCCATTTTGGCTACTCAGTTTAAATTGGGTCTTCTCCCCAGAAAGTAAAGGTAAAACCAGTTCAGGAGCTTGTTTCCCTACGGCAAGCGGAAAAGCGTGCGCTAGCGACATCATGAAAATTCCCAAAAAATAGAGAAAAGCTTTCACTCTCCACCCAATCGGACGTTACAATCTGCCGTGTCCGTTGTTGCAGCAAAATTTAGGCCTATCGCGTCTCCTATCGACGCTTCAGCAAGGCGAGTAAACATTTCGTGATAAGCGGCTGAGCTGCCAATGCCACTTTCCTTTAAGCGTCGCGACCAAACCGGTGATGCGCCACTGCTAGCCCCACTACTAGCCCCACTGCTAGTAAACAGCCACTGTTTATCCCCAGGCACACTGGGCAGCGGCTGAAAGTCTAGTTGCCCTTTCCGACCGTCTGCAAAAATGACTTCGAAATCAAGAACGCCGCTCAGCAAACTTGATGGACTTCTGCTGAAGCGAACCCGGCTCCATGCAGGAATGCGAGTGCGGATCTGATCACTGCTTGGCGGCAGTAATTTGCCCTCGTAAATTTCAATAAACTCAGTGGAGTGTGCGTGAGTCGGATTAACGAAAACTAAAGATTGATCAGGTAAATAAGGATGTTCGAGCACTGCCAAGACCTGGTACCCCCCAGGCATGGGCTTAAATCGACTCTGCCAACCCACGCTGTTCCAAAGGGACGCTGAGCCCGGATCAGAACTGATCGCAACGATCACGCTCTGAATTTGGAGTTGATAACGAGCGAGTTGTTGGCTGACCTCTGCCGAGACTTCCGAATGCGGATATCTCGCTGCTTGAATTGCGTCCTCTGGCTGCAACCATTGAAAGCCATGCTCGGGGGTTCCTTTTGCGTAAAAAGTAATCCGTTGGCTTGTAAAAGTCCAAACGAATTCCTTCTGGGTCGCCTCAACATGGATTGGAATCACCGGCCACGGCAAACCGGCATAGCGTCGATCGGGCCCTGCAAAAGCAAGTCCTAGCCCAATTTCGCAAGCGAAAATTGCCGCAGTAAAAATGAACTTCATGTGGAATTTTATACAGTGCGAGTCGTTTAATATCAAATACAAAACAGTCTATTATTCGTAGCCATACCGTTCAATATTTTTTGTTTAATTTATTATTTTGGCGCTGCGTTTTCAAATCCGATTTCATCTGCTACACCATAAGCAGCCAAAAGGAGTCCCCCGTGATCCCCTTCCCCTTTCGCACTCTGATGTTGATTTCGTGCATTCTGGTGTCCGTCTCTGCGACCGGCTCTCCTGCATTGCCTATTCATGCGGGCAACCTGTTAGTGAGGCCCGAGTCGCTAAACGAACTCATGACCCAACTGATCGCCAAAGAACTCAAAGGACGTCTGACGGACGAAAATCTTACGTTCGTCTTGCCTCAGATCCGCGATACCGTCACCCTCCCCGAGGAAAATTCCACTCTGAAAGAAATCCTCACTTCGCTTTCTGTTCGGCCCAATTGGGGAGTGTCTATTTCGCCAATTTCCACAAAACTTTCGTTTCCAGCGGACTCGTTAACCGTCGCGATTACCCATCTCAAACAAAATCAGTTTAAGGTCACTGCACACTGGGCTATTACGGGCATCCGCGCGGGAACTTCGGACGCAGAAATTGTAGTTCCACCGGGGCTCTTCAAAAATTCGATTACCATTCAATCGAAGAATGTTTCCATTGGACTAGCGCGAGCCTCCGCGCCTATTCAGTTGAACCTGGTCGCGCTAGCAACCTTGGAACCAGACGGGTTAAAAATCAGCATTACTTCTTTGAACACGAATTTAAGCGATCAAAACGCACCGCAGTTTTCGCTGACCTTAGGGCCTCTCACCGTGGACCGTGAGCCGTTTGCCCTAAGGCTTGAATCTGACGGCGAAGTAATGTCAATCCACGAGCCTGAGTTTCGAAGCGCGCTTCAAACCCTTGAGCCCCAATTTTCTGATCTCCTTCGGCAAAGCATTGCAAGCGCACTCCAGGAACAAGTAACCCTGGTCAGCCAAGAGTTGTCCGCCCTTCCGCACTTACGAATGGAGATGAATACGGATAACATTTTGAAAAATTTTATTCTTACCCCTCCCATTCAACGCCTATTTGGAGGAATGCAGTTTTCATTTTTATTTAGCTCGCTCCAAGAATACACGGCACAAAATGTATATTCCGGTGGAATCTCGTCCGCCGTAGAGCTGGATCAACAATGTATTTTACCACAACTTCACGAAAGGGCTCTTGGAATCCCCGATCTCGGGCAACTCAAACCGCAAGACCAAGCGGGACTGCTGATTGAGGAATCTTACCTGCAAAATATTATTCAAAGTGAGCCATTTCAACGTCGTTTTTTTGACTTTTATCAAAGCCAACTCGCAGAGCCGGGAGTAAATCTCGCACCTGCGGGAGTGAGGTTCTATTTAGACCCCCTTCACGATGGCTTTACGGTTGTGCTGAACCTAGAAATTGAAATCGGCCAAACAACAGCAAGCTCGCCTTTTTCTCGCGACCTTAATCGCTTCGCGGAATGGATCGAACAGCAATTCGGTTCCGGAAAAATCGTTAAAATTCCGGTTGCGCTGACGTATCGAATCCAGAACCAGGGCCACACTCCCTCGGGCCAACCTGTCATTAAACTTCAGTTAAATCTGCCGTTTACCCAAGACGGAAAATGGATCGCGGATAAGCGCTGCGCACTCTCGGATTGCCCAAACAACCTTTCGCGAATGACCCCGTTCATTCGAAATTTATTCGTGGCCGACTTAAAAAATCATCTCGCAAGTACCATTCCCGCACAAATCAATCTTCCCTTAGGAAATCCTATTAAATATGGCGATTATACGGCATTTCCGAATCAACTTCACGTAACGCCGGAAAACGGCCTTCTGATCGGCGCCTCGATTCGCTACACACCGGAGGTGAGGCCATGAAGCGGTTCGTTTCCATTCGATTCCGACTCCTTCTATTTTTTGTAATTTGTAGTTTGAGCGAAGTCGGATTTTCGACGAATGCCCATAGCCAGGATTCAGCACCCGACGTACTTCTCCAATTCAAAACTACCCCAGAAAGTTTCCAATGGCTCTTGGATCAAACCCGAATCATTTTCAAAAACCTTAACCTTTCAGATGGCTTCACGGGTTCAGTGACGAACGGATTCGATCAAACCTTTCCTATCGTTTTGCCTAAGCTCTTTGGGGTAAATCTCAAGCAGGCTTTCCTAAGAGTTAGGATTCCTACCCTTTCGTATCAAATTCATCAGCTCCATGTTACTCCCACAGCGGTGAGCGGAAATGATCCTGTACTCACCATGACCACTCTCGTACAACTCCAAGGGCTAGACCTGAGTCTTGACGATGGCATTCAAGTGGAGCTTTTAGTTCCTGAGTCCCCCGTGCCTAGAGCCCCCGTCCACGCTCTTTTAAAAGGGAAAATTCCGTCGCTTTGTATTACGGTTCCCGAGGATGATTCACCTCCACCGGTTCCGGTGACGTTCGAAGTGAATCGTGGATCGCAGTTAAACTTCCGGTATGTTTCTAGCGATTTAGTTCCCGTCGCAAATTTTATTCAAAACCATTATGTTCGTTTTGCTCTTCAGGAAAACGAAACCGGACAAGACTTCAAACTAGAAGATACTCAAGTCCTCCCTCTTCATCTTACGCTAGGAACCCAAAGCCGAACGCTCACGCTCCACGACTTTGATCCTGTACTTAAAGAAGTTTCCCCTTCCATTTTGCAAGCTGTTTTCGACGCTATTTCGCAAAAGTTACCCGTAACTCTTGGACCGACTCTCCTCACCCAAGTATTTAAAAATTCGGCCCCTACAGACTTTACCTTTGGAAATGATCAACTGAGCAGCCACCTTGTGATTTCAAATATTCAGGCCGACTCCGCGCAAGAACTTTCTATTGCTCTTAATGGGGTGGTTTGTCCTTTATCGGTGCTGAACCAAGCGCCTCAATCTTCACTGGATCAATGCGAAAGCTTATTTCCTGCTCCACCGATCGCACCCCTTTTGCATCCATCGACTTTAGCAGAAGTCCGGGCACAGACTCGCAACCTGTTGACCCCATCCGCCTCCCAGGACCAAGCCCCGGATGCGGTGCTGAGCATTTCTGAAAATTACCTCAATCGCTGGATTCATAGTTCGATTATTGCAGGACTCTGGAGAGAGACTTTAGACGCAAATCATCTCGAATTTGGTGAAAAAGAAGCGTTTTTTGATTTTAGTCAAAACACACCTCACCCGGTTCTTATCCTCGATCTCCATTATTTAGGCGACGGAACCTTCCCGACGAAAGTGCTCGTAAACGCAAAACATCCCTTAGAATTTCCACTAAGACTAGAGACCGAGCTCTCACTTCCGCTTGCGGAAAATGTTACTGTGCTCACCTTAAAAACAGTAAAAATTGCATCCTCCTTAACGGAAATTAGAAATGGACTTGCACAATATCAAATTCCTAGCCACCTTATTCCGCTGCTTCAACGGACTGTAGCAAAAATGATTGTAAAAATGGGCGAATCTTTTAACGGAAAAACAGCGTTGGAAATTCCATTGCCCATCCTTAAGGATGTTGCGTTTGCCGATCCGCAATTTCAGGTCAGCGAATTGGGCAGCATTCAACTCCTGCTAAAACGAATAACTGAGACTCACATACCCTGATCGTCCCGGAGCTCCAGGAATCGAGGGGATTTTTTGCCGAATGTATTCTGAAAAATCCACAGTTTGATTCAACAAGTTAATCAGGTAAAGGTCTAAAAATACAGAGTGACCTAAATTGACGTGAGTATTAAACGTGAGCCAATTATAGGCAGAGGTAACCCCCGTTGCACCGACAAACTCATCAAATAATCCCAAGAGGGTTGTCTCCGTTAAGCGACGACTTATGCCCCCTTTGGTCAGAAAAGTGGGCTGTTTAAAGGGATCGTATGTGTTTTCGATCGACGTCCACTGCAACGTTTGCCCTAATAAAAAATCATAACTCGCCATTCGGTACTTGCCTTCGATCTCCACTCCGTGGGCCTCGGAAACACTAATATTATAATAATAGCTGCGAGGATCCGGTGCGACCGGAATACTGCGGGAAATAAGGTTATTTTGATAGGCCTTGTAGACGGCAAATTTTGATTGAAGATTATTATTACGATAAGCCACTTGAGCTTCTAAGGTTTGCGTGGTTTCGGGCTTTAAGCCGACACTTCCCGTTGCACTGGTGGAAACGCGGTACCGCTCACTGAGCGATGGAGAACGATAAGCTTCGCCATAAAGAAGCTTTAAGTTCCAATTTGGATCAACCTGATAAACGGTCGAAAAACGCGGAACGGCGCTCACCGGCTGATCTGGAGCCTTATTGACCTGGGCACCTGCGGTAAACTTCAGTGCGTCAGTAGCTTTGTAATCAAGCTGGCCGTAGGTACTTAAGAAGAGCTCTTCGTGATACGGTAAAAAATTAAACGGCGTAGAATTCGCACTGCCATTGACCGTGTAAATATCGGTTGTATTATCGTTCGGCAAAAAAGCCGGCTCATCGCCCTTTGCATTTCGCCACCAGACTAAAGCCCCAACGGTAGCTTTCCATGAATCATTCAGGGTAATAAAGTGCGTATTTTCCAGCAAATAATCGCGCGAATCGGCTTCCCGTGAATTGTCCAAAGCGGTGACATAAAAAAAACGGAAGTCGTAGAGATTCAACGTTCCGTTGACCGTCGTTTTCCACGTGGGGCTGATGGAATGCTCCCACCCTAAATCTGCAAAAAAACGGCCGCTTTCCGACCGATAATCGAGATTGCGCAATTGCGATATAACGTCCGCGCTCAACGTCGTGGGCAACTGATCGGGTCCCCAGATCGGCACGTTTCCAATCGTATCTTGCTGATTCTTGCCGTAGAAAACGGAAAGTTTCCACTCTTTAAACTTAAAGTCACCGTTTACTCCAAAACCACTTTGACTCATGTCCGTTGAACGCGTGTACTTCCGCTCGTCGGCGACGGTAAAAGTCCACCCGTTCTCGCCTAAAACATTTGCGCCTATGTTGAGTTCCAGATCGCCTATTTTTTGTGCAGTATACGCCTCGGCTTTTTTGTATACTGACGATCCATAAGTCACTTTCCCCAAAACTTCGTCCTGATGATAACTTTTGGTGACGACGTTAATCACACCATCAAATGCGCTGGTACCGTAAAGCACAGATCCTGGCCCGCGCAGAACCTCAATTTGCTGGACTGAAGACAAGGGAAACATGGTCCAAATGGCCCGATTATCGCCTAAAAATGCAATTTCGCGAAAGGGTCTTCCGTTGATTAGCACCAGAACACGGTTATTGTATTGTTCCGTTACGTCACCCCGGATCGAAACCATGTTAGCAGGATACGCATAGGTGGACTGCACATAGATGCTGGTCACCCGATTCAATACATCCACTAGCGAGTTTGCGCCAAACGCCTTAATTTGATTTTCATCGATGACGGACACAATCGAAGCGGCCTCATCCTCGCCTTCTGATTTTTTTGAGGCGACTCCGACACGAACTTCCATCAATTGATCGAGGGGGAGATCGTACAAAGACGTCCGTGTATTCTGTTCCTCTGCAAAAGTATTGGTACACGTTCCTGTAAGCACAAACAGCGAGAGCAAACCGGTTACCCATTTTCTGTCCCATTTATTTTTAATCC
>CAIMNF010000108.1 GCA_903842755.1 Oligoflexia bacterium | reverse complement strand
GAAAAGCCCGTAACCTGCAAATTCAAAAGGCGACCCGTGACAATTGATTCGGATCAAGCCATCGATGCAGGTCCTGTAATAGTTCCTGGGTAAAGAGCGGATTTTGGAATCCGGGGTGAATTTGGATTGGTTTTCTGGCTGTTTTTAGTTTGGCTTTAACCTTAAGCGTATAGAGTGCTTGGACGATTCGATTAAACTCATCCGAATGAAATGTAAAAAACGTATGAACGGCAGCATCTGTCGCGCGGATTTGATTTCCGTGGGTACCTTGAATTTCTGTCAAAGGTTGCCACACGGCCCGAATTTGATGCTGACAGGGATCAGTGGATTTTTCTTGAAAACAGGGGTCAATCCGGAATGCCACTAACCGAAGTTGTGCATAAGCTTCTGGAGTTTCATTTACAAAGCGTCCTTGAAGTAAATCCGAATAGGGGGGAATGAACTCGGGCCCCTTCAACGCAAGCGGATGATGAAGTGCGATTTCTAAGGGAAGAATGTACGTGACGTCGTTTAGTTCCCAATGTGGGGTCGGCATACCGTATGAAGATAAGTTTCCTAGAATCAGAAAAAGAACGACTCGCTTCCATTTAAAAATCGGTGTTGAGGTTTTCATTCTATGGAATTGCATGCCCAAGCAAGAATAGTCGAGTTTATTGAATTGAACAATTATTATTTAATAATGATTTCTGGGTGATCGCCATGATCTTTGAAGTTGACGAAAGTGCGGTTGACTCTTATTTTACCGTCAGCATCATGAACTTAAAGCTTTTGGTCGGGACGATCGTTTATTACTGTTGGGGTTTACTTCATAGCTCGAACTCGTATGCAGCCTTTACGAATTGTGATCATGCATTGGCCATGAATGATCGTGTGCTCCGAACCAATCAATTTGCGATTCAGCGTGATGGAGAGGATGCCGCCGCTTTAGGGGACCTTTTTTTGAATGAAGTGAATGAATTGCCTGAAAATTCCCATTTTTTTGAGTCTGGAGCGGGCGAGGCGCACGTTCTCAGACAACTAACGGACGGCCAATTTCTGCGCGGAAAGTGGGTTCAGCTCAAATCTCAAAAGATTACCGCTTTAGGAATCGCTAAGCCGGAGTCGCCCTCGATTACAGCATTGGCGAATAATGCAACACGGCGTTTTCGCTATTTAGAGGGAAAGTATTTAGAGGATTACGCTTTGGCAGAAATTGGAACCTGTGATTTTATTTTCGATCAGTATGGTGCCTTTAGTTACACGGCGCGAATTGACCTAGTGATTCGTAAATACCTTGAGCTTTTAAAGGTGGGCGGAAAAATGTATTTGGATTTTAAGCCTTCTGGCATTGCATTCGTGGAAAGGCCAAATGGCCTGGAAGATTACTTAAAGAAAATTCCAAATATTCAGTTTTATTTGCTCAATCAAGGGAGTTTAATTCGTTTGGTAAAAACGGGGACAGTTAGCCCAGAATCCATTCCAGAACTCCTTTTTCGTAATTTTATTCCGTCCATTCCTCCGGTGCGTGTCTATTGAGAATCATTGAGGGGGTTCTTCTCAGTTAATGGTGGCTCTAAACAGAGTCGAACTGTTACACCCGTAAGGATACACGATTTTGAATCGTGCGCGTCTACCAATTCCGCCACAGAGCCATTCCAACGATCGAAGTGCTAGGCTAACATTGAACCGAATTTTGGGCAAATTTTTTGGTGAATGAAATGGGCCAATGAATAGGGCCAGCGGCTTTCCTAATGAAATGGGAAGCTCCGGAACGGCAATTCGTGCCCGAATTTGAAGATTCCTAGCGTAACTCCCACTGCAAAAAAAATGAAATTTACCTTAGCGCTTTTTAGGAATGAGCGTTTGAAGAATATTCGTTTGATGTTTTTCATTGCTGTTGGTTTTTACTCTCGCTAACGGTGCGTGTCAACAGATTTAGTGTATATTTCTCTAGGCAAATTAATAAAACTTTCCACCATTGGGAATGCTTCTGATTTTTTGTTAGAGTTTCGGACATGGTCATCATCGTAGCAGGAGCGACCGGAGAGGTCGGCAAGGAGATCATCAAACAGTTAGTCGCCTGGAATAATGCACAGACATGGACGATTATTGCTTTGGTGCGAACGGAGGGTAGTAAAAAAGTACCTACCGGAGGAGTACAAGAAATTCGTTTTGATTTTGATCGGCCCGAGGCATATGAGCAGCTGATCGCTCATTACCGCCCGAACATTTTTTTCTGCGCTTTAGGGACGACACTGAAAAAGGCGAAAAGCGCCGGTGCATTTAAAAGGGTTGACCGTGATTATCCTGCACAATTTATACATGCGTTGTGTAAATGTAGTCCTGGTACTCGTGTAGGGTTGGTTTCGAGCGTGGGGGCTGATCGCGGGGGCGGGCTTTATTTAACGACCAAAAAAGAGGTCGAAGAAATTTTTTTCAAGAGTCATTTGGCTGGGACCGTGGTTAGGCCGTCTTTGCTCTTAAGTCATCGGGAAGAGTTTCGCCTGGGCGAGAAATTGGGTGCAGAAATAATTGCCCCCGCTTATTTGCTCTTTGTACGTACTTTTTTTCCAAACTGGAATGCCCTGTGGAAGTTTGCGCCAATTGAAACCCGTCAGGTCGCAGCTACTTTAGTTTCTTCCGTAATAGGTTTGGGAAGCGGCGAGCCGCAGAAGGAAAATCCAAAGGTTCAAATCCTGGAGGGGCTTGCGTTGTTTAAGTAGCCGATCTTATCTAATGAAAAAGTTGGCCTAAAGCAAAAGGTGGGCCGGTTTCATTTGGAAGAAATTTTTTGAGGTAAAGATTTCGGTTCATGGTCCACCTCCTTTATAAAAATTTTGCCGCTAAGTGTTCATCAAGTTCGGGGAGCCAATCCCCATACTTGAAAACCTCGCTTTCTTGTTTGCAGTCCCGACAATAACGGTCAAAATGCGACGACGGAACAAATAGCTCGTCGCAAATGTTGCAGCTCCGGAAACCGTGATGGTTTCTGCTTACTTTTCTAAACTCAAAATGGTTGAACCCTTTCTGTTCCATTTTTCGACTCATAAACGATATCCTCCTTGAAATGGGTTAAGTTTAGTGGGTGCTGATTAAAGTTTCACTGTCCGTGGTTGAAGCGGTGGAACACGAATGATTCCATTTCCGTGAATCATCTGCAGTGCATGACTTCTGATTGGCGAGTACGGGGTCCCAAAAATAATTGAACCCTTCGTTAAATGAGGGTGGGGGGATCTTTACCTCTGTGAGTCCGCGGCTCAGCTCCGAAGAACTCCATGCGGCGAAGGTGATGCCGATCACGACTACGGGATAAAGTGCGTATAAGAGACGACTAATCGAACGACTTTCCATATAACCTCCTTTTTTAATTCCGACCTCCTTAAGGCGGAGAAGATTAATTGAGTAATGGGTGTTTATTTTGAAGTATCG
>CAIMNF010000107.1 GCA_903842755.1 Oligoflexia bacterium | reverse complement strand
TGATCATCAATGAAGTCAGAAGAACTAGCTTTAGCAATTAAAAACGACTTTACCAAGAACCAGCATTTGCTTAGCTTTGAGGAGTACCTCAAAGTGGTCGAAAAAACTTCCGCAGCGCAATTGCGGGGTACCGCCGAATATACGGCAAATATGATGGATTTTTATGGGCGGACGGACGAAGGGTTTCGCCTTTTTCTGAATCCTGTGGACGGTGTTACTTCGAAAGTCGTTGGACAAGAGAACGTCCAACAGCTAATTTATAAAACCTTAAAAGCCTTTGCACGCGTTGGCCTCAATAACCGCTTAATTTTACTTCATGGCCCAAATGGGAGCGCAAAGAGCACTTTGATCGCCTCGCTGATGCAAGGGCTTGAAAATTACTCGCATACTTCCGAAGGGGCGATGTACACTTTTTCTTGGATTTTCCCCATTGATCGCGTCGTTCGAGGAAGCTTAGGAATTCGCGGCGGTGACGCTGAAAAAAAATCAAGCCAGCTGACGTCCTACGCGCACCTTACGGACGAAGAAATTGCGTGCATTATTCCGAGTGATCTAAAAGATCATCCACTCCTCCTCATTCCCCGCGAACATCGCCAAGCTTATTTTAAGGGCCTTGACCTGCCTAAAGGCCATCACTTACCTTCCCGTCTCTTCGATGGCGGACTTTCCCATCGCGACCAGTTAATCTATCAAGCCCTTTTAACGAATTATCACGGCGATTACGCACAAGTTCTACGGCACATCCGGGTAGAGCGGTTTTTCTTGTCCCGGGTCTATCGCTCCGGGCTCGTCACGATCGAGCCGCAAATGCACGTCGACGCCCATTATCAGCAATTGACGTTAAACAAATCGCTTTCTTCTATTCCACCTGCACTTCAGGGAATTAATTTATTCTCCATCACAGGCGATTTAACGGACTCCAACCGCGGGATGATCGATTACGCAGATTTGTTGAAACGTCCAATCGACTCTTACAAATACCTTTTAACTGCGTGCGAGTCTGGAAAAATCAACGTGGGTCAAAGTATCGTTCATCTCGACACCCTTTTTATCGGATCATCCAACGAGCTCCAGTTAGACGCATTTAAAGAGTATTCTGATTTTAGCAGTTTTAAAGGTAGAATTGAGCTGATTCGCGTTCCCTATCTTTTACAATTACATCAGGAGATCGAAGTTTATGCTCCGATGCTGGAATCGATTACTGCAGACAAACCGATTACCCCGCACGTCGCTTGGGCGGTTTCGTATTGGAGCATTTTGACTCGCCTTAAGAAGCCCCACCGCGAGCGTTTTCCCACGGAGCTGGGTACGATTATCGATAAACTTACGCCCACGGATAAGTTGCGTCTTTACGATACGGGCGAAGTTCCCGAGCGCTTTAACAATGAAGAGCGAAAACTACTCAAAGCCAATATCCAGTATCTACACGATGAGTATTTAAATGTGCCCTACTATGAGGGACGGAGTGGTGCCTCCGCGCGCGAACTGAAAGCGCTCCTAATCGATGCCGCGCAAAACCCAGAGTTTAAAACCCTCTCGCCGCTTGCCGTCGCGCACGAGCTTAGAAAGTTTGTGAAACGCACTTCCGAATACGAATTTCTCCGCCAAGAAACCGTGGACGGTTACCATCAGCACGAAGTTTTTATTGAGACGATGCTGAGCGAATACGCCAATATTGTAGACCGTGAGGTCCGCGAGTGTCTGGGGCTTTATGATACTCGCCAGTGGATTGATTTTATGAAAAAATACATCACCCATTTGTCCTCTTTTTTGAAAAAAGAGAAAATCAAAAACCTCATTACCGGCGCCTACGAAGACCCAGACCAAGCGTTGCTCAATGAGTTTGAAACGATAGTAGATGCTCCAAAGGACCCCGCACAACGAGAACAATTTAGAATGAATTTGATTACGCAAATTGGCGCCTGGGTTTTGGATCATCCCAAGGAGCCAATGGATTATTTTAAAGTATTCCCGGAGCTAAAACAGCGCTTAGAAAAGCATTTTTATGAGAGTCAAAAAGCCCTTCTCCAAAAAATGAACTCGGCACTGAAAATGTTTGGCACCAACCACGAAGATCAAAATACCGAAGGATCGGCGCTTGCGCGGCAAACGATCGCCAATATGCAAAAGAAGTTTAGTTATTCGGAAGAGGGCGCTAAAGAAGTCATTGGTTTTTTGATGAATAAGAAATATTAGAAATTTTAGGTCTTTTAGCCTAGGATTGCCCCATGAGTGATGTAAAAAAAACCCTCCAAGGAGACCAATACCTGGTGTCCCATTCGGTCGGTCCGAACCGATCGGGTCATCGCTTGGATCGTTTTTTAGCGGAACGATACCGGACCCGGTCGCGCGAAAAACTAAAAAATACGATCGAGAATGGTTCCATCACTATCCTCCGTCGGGGAGCACATCATCAAAATGTCGGCAGATTAAAGCCAAGCTACGTTTTGCGTGAGGGGGACCGCGTCCAGGTGCTGACGATTCGCCGCCCGGAACCCGAAGTCTGTTTTGATTATTCTATTTTGTTTGAAGATGACGATATCGTCGTTATTCAAAAGCCTGCAAACTTACCCGTCCATCCGGCCGGACGATATTTTTTTAATACTCTTCTTGTGCACCTCAAAACAAATGGGTTTAAAGATACATTAGATAGCGAACGAAAGTATTTTTTAGTGCATCGGATTGACAAGGAAACCAGCGGGATTTTGGTGTTAGCCAAGAGCCGCGAAGCCTGCGCGAAGCTCACCCAGCAATTTGCGCAGCGTGAAACCGAAAAATATTACCTCTGCATTGTTCACGGCACCCCGTCCGAATCTGAGTTCACCGTCGATGCACCCATTGGAAAAGTCTTCGGATCAAAAGTAGGGCTAAAAATGTACTCAAAAACGGTAGAAGAAGGAGGACTCCCGAGTCTCACCCACTTTCGGGTGCTCGAAACGCGGGGAAAATTCAGTCTTCTTTCTTGCTTCCCTAAAACCGGTCGGCAGCATCAAATTCGCGTTCACGCAAACCATGCCGGCTTTCCGCTAGTGGGGGATAAAATTTACGGTATTAGTGACGCCGATGCCTTGCTACTCATCGAAGGGTACCGTGGAAAAATTACCGCTCATGCGTCCCCTGAACCAGTAGACGAATTAATTCAAGATTTTGGAGAAGAGATAAGCGGCGACGACTTAACAGACGGTGGCCCAGATTACGAGGGCGGTCAAAATCAAAAGATCGGACCAAATCAAGAAGGTGCAGAGTTCAACGAGGAATCCGCCTACGTAGACGACGCGTATGCACCCGCGGAGGTGTTGGAGCGCTTAAGGAAGCAATTAATCTTACCCCGTCACGCCCTGCACGCTGCCGGATTAAAATTTGTACACCCGTTTACGGGCAAAAAGATGAAATTTCAAAGTGGATTGCCCGAAGATTTAAAAAAGTTTTTTACTGACCTTTTGCCTACGCCCCTACTTACCGATTTGATCGATCACCGTTTTTAGTTTTGCTTGCGAGCTAGCCTCGACCGCTTCGTGCAGCGAATTGCCGTGGGCGTCAATGGTCACCACGACAGGAAAATTTTTAACCATTAATTTCCAAATCGCTTCTGGACTGCCGAATTTCTCTTCGCCATAAACGCCTTCGACCGAAACAATTTTTTCAGCCAACACTTGGGCAGCACCCCCAACGGCATGAAGGTACACACAGCCAAACTTTTTGCACGCGTCACGAGTCTTCGCACCCATTCCGCCTTTACCTATGACTGCTTTGATTCCAAATTTTTCTATAATGCCCGCCTGATAAGGCTCCTCTCGAATGGAAGTGGTCGGTCCAGCGGCGGTCGCAACCCATTTGCCTTTCTTTTTGAGCATCACGGGCCCGCAATGATAAATAATTGCATTCTGTAGGGCCACTTCTGCTTGAGGCGGCTCGTTTCCTTCACTAAGCCATTTATGGACGGCGTCCCGTCCCGTTAAAAGCAATCCGGAAATCTCCACACGATCGCCCACTTTTAATTTTCTTATTTGTTCTTCGGTATAAGGAGCTTCTAATTGAATCATATTTATTCCTTAAAATTTTAAGTTAATAGAACCATTTCTGAATGTCGCCCTTTGCGCTAATTTTTGCGCCCTGACGTCTAAAAGCCCAGCACATGTAGGAAACACTCACAAAAAAAGAAGCAGGCACTCGGTTTTGTGCCGTAATTTTTGTACCCAGAAGCGTGGTCTTCCCCCCAAAACCCATAGGGCCAATGCCAAGCTCATTTGCCTCTTGGGTAATTTGCTTTTCTAGGTCCGCAAGCAACGGATTACTGTTCTTGTCGCTCATTTTCCTTAAAAATTGCTCCTTCGAGGCCGCATAGCCCGATCCTCGATCCCCGCCGATGCACACACCCAACACTCCTGGTCCACAGCCCTTACCTTGGGCATTTTGGACCGCATCTAAAATACACTTATGCACGCCTTTAAGATCGCGCCCAGCACCGACCCGTGCATCCGGCAAACTATACTGCGCGCCTACATTTTCACACCCGCCTCCCTTCAAAACGAGTCGGACGTCAAAATAATCCTTCTTCCAGGCTTGGGCATGAATGACGGGCGCTCCAGGCCCCAGGTTGTTCCCACTATTTTTTCCCGTAATCGAATCCACGCTGTTTTGCCGCAAATAGCCTTTTTGCGTGGACTGAACAATCGCTTTTTTG
>CAIMNF010000106.1 GCA_903842755.1 Oligoflexia bacterium | reverse complement strand
AGGAAATTTTGGGGTCTGGAGCGAAATAGATGGCTCTCTTGCGACTCAAGGAAATCCAGGCGGAGTGACTCTGGCTCAAGCCGATTTGCGTTATGTACAAGGAACTCCCGAGCTGTTTTTTAATTTTCGCGGGGGCATGATGGCACCCGAAGGGATAGGAGCTTCTGACCAGTGGTTTTCGGATGGTGGAATTCCACTGATGGATCGGCTGAGCGCAATCTATAACCAAGATACATTGGCGACGCCATTTGGCGCAATGGGGACTCCAGAATTGGGCGCCGAGTTCGGATTTAATTATTTGGATTCTCATTTGACCCTCGGGATTTATAACGGATTTAACGGAACCAGTGGATCGCTGGCCGCGGCAACCACGAATCAAACGGGCGGAGTTTCTAAGGATTTTAAAGTACAACTGGATCAGTTTGTGGGAGATCTTGGAGTGGTAACTGCAATGGTTTATCATGGTTCAATTCCATTGCAGGACCCAATTACAGGATCGACATTTTCTTGGACCGATACCTTCAATACGGGGCGATTGTATTTGACCTCTTATGCGATTCCGGGAAAGTTAGACGTTTTAGCTGGTTTGGGTGTAGCCAGTAATCAGTTTACCTACACAACTACTGCTGCGGCAGGAACGTTTGTGAGTGAAGGTGCTTTTTTAGGGGGAATGTATTATGCACGACCCCATTTAAATCTTGGCGCTCGGTACGATGTATATCGATATGCGACACAAGCAACCTCTTCCCCATCCGTCGCGAACGGCTTTTCGATTCAAGTCAGCGCGCCGTTTGAGAACAATTTGTTTATTGCGTCTTACGACACAGTGTTTAGTGAGCAGCCCAACGCCGGTGCCGAGGTTATCCAAGGCCTAGACCACAACTTTAAAGTGGTCTGGCGGTTTTTGTATTAGTCGATCAATTTGCCGGAGAAAATCCCTCAGAGGAGGTTTTTAAGGGCAGCTCAAGCTAACCGTTGTTCCATCGGCATTCGGCGAGCCGGCAGCACCCCCACTGACACCGTATTGGAGTGTTTTAATGGTCGAACTGTTGTCGCAGGAATATTGTATCGTCACTTGTTTTGCATAGCCCGGTTCAGGGTCACCTAGGTTCGAGCTCATGGGCGTGTAGTTGCAGCCGTTAAACGCGCCATTGCAGTCTTTGCTTACGTCGCTTGTGATGTTCAAAATAAATTGCGCCGCTGCGAAAGTCGCGTTAACGATCGAGATTTGATTTTTAGTAGGAATAGATCCGGGACAGTTAAACACTTGAGTCACTCCGTCTGCATTACTACCGAGACTGCCGCCATTGACCACTCGGTTATCTCCAAATTGTACGATATAAGTGGTGGGGTCGCTGCCACAGGTATAGGTAGAGGTGAAACGTTTGGTCCATCCGGGCATCGGGTCGCCTAAAAATTGATTGCTTGTGGTGAATTGGCATTGAGCTACACTTCCCCCGCAAACATTCTGTAGGTATGGCTGAACGTTTGATGCGCCAAAGCTTGCGGTTTGTATATTAATCATCTGATTTCCAACTGCTGGAGCACCACAATAAAGGTTAACGGTCAATCCATCTGAGTTATTTCCAGAAACTATTGGAAGTACCTCATTATTCCCCACTTGGACAAACATAGGTTGGGTACTGGTCCCACACGTATAAATCGCAGTAAAGCGTTTCGTATATCCGGGGAGTGGATCGCCCCAATGGGCGTTCGTCACAAATACCGTGCAAACCCCAATTGTGTTTTGACAAATGGTGGAGACTTGCTGGGTCACATCGCGCGTTCCAAAAGTTGCGCTAATAATCGAAATCGGCAACTGCGGAATAGTTGTGGGAAGTGTCGTCTGGCTAGAAGGAGGAGTGGAAGGGCCTGTAGCCAAACTCGTTGGAAAAGGACCTTCTTTTCTGCAGCTCATCAGGCCGAACGATAAAGCGAGCGTAAACACTACCGAGACAAGATTGGAACTCTTGATCATAATTTTTCCTCTGAGCGAATCCTACAAGAATTATTTTTTAAATAGAAGAAAAATAATAAAGAACGTCAAGAATGGCATTGCGTGATTTCAGTTTTTCCGTTGCAATTTTTTGCAAGTGGAAGCGTAGACTTCGAAGAGTTCGGGATGGGATCGGCTACTGTCGTGTGCCAACTCAAGGCATTGCGTTTCATCGAGCGCGAGTAATCCTAAAATTCGATTTGCACGCGTACTGCGTAACGTGTCTAGATAGCACTGTTCGGTAAAACGATCCGAAAGAGCCTGAAAGGGCGCGAACTCTTCGTTAGTTAAATGAACAAGATTTTCAATTTGGGTTTTTGCGAAGTACGGCAAGCGGGATAAATCGACTTCAATGAATTCTAATTGATCATCGGTCAGCTGCAAAGTCAGTATATGCTGCTGATCCAAAAATGCGGGGTAATAAGTATTTGCGCCTTTTCCAAAAAAGGGGAGTAATTGGTACGCTTGTTTTTTGAAGTCAAAAACGGCGGAGCGTAATTGCCATTGCACTGCGGGCCGACCAAAGGTTTGCACGTTTAGGTCAAGGTTACGGTCGGAATAATGGAAGGCCGCTTGGGAAGAGTCCGGGCTAAAATCAAACTTCCCGATATCCCCGCGCGAGGGGAAGGGGGTTGCGAGCAAAGTGCAGTTACCCGTTTGTGGGTGAATTTGATAAACTTTCATTAGGCGTGCCGCTAAGTCGTAAAACGCCACCTGCTGACCGTTTTTGGAAAGCATGGGTAGTTTATGGTTCATGAAGTGAGTTTTAGGATCGCGCAAATTACTACACAGTAAACGGGTTGGATGGAGAGGGCGCAGCTTTGCGGGAAACGCATCAAAATTCACTTCAAAATCCCTAAAATTTCCGCCTTCGTTTCCATCCGTTATAATTCTAAACCGGACACGGTTCTTGACGCATCGGAGCGTACCCAAGCTTTGATAGCGGCCCATGAGCGATTCGTCGGACTGATAGAGTGGGGGAGTTGCAAGTCCCTTTGCTCTTAATTGCCGTAAGTCATAAAAAGACATTTTAGTGCCGCCATTGTCGTCGTCAATTGGGACGCTGAGCAGGTCGGTATTAAAAAGTCCGATGGGGTCCAGCCGACCAGGGATGGGAGTGATCTGGCCTGTGATCGTATTCAATAGAAAATTTTGATCTTCTTGGGTGCCGGGAGCTTCGCCTACGAATGCAATTTCGTTTTGATTGCCGACGGGCTTAAAAAAATACTTCGGTTTAACGGGTGGGCTAAAATGCCTAACAATTGGGTCTATTGGTGTTTTGCAATACCGCGGCTGCGGAGGAACGGGGGGAAAACCCGAAGATTGCGGTGGGGCGCTTGCGCAAGAGCCAATTGCGCACCCGTGCAGGATTCCAATTCCTAGTGCAATGAGGGGATGATTAATGATCGCCATAAAATTCAGTTAAATGCGCGCGTAATTCCTGGGGAGTTTGAATGCCAGGAATCACTTCTGGGAGGAGCTGGTGGTCCTTGACGGCAAAGAGCGATGGAAAATGGCGAAGGGCACCGTTTTCAATCAGCACATTGGACGAGACCACGCAATCGCCCCTTTTTTTTTGTTCGGCACCCGTGCGATCGCTGAGGATGATTAGGGGAAGATTACGCTCCTGAGCTTGCTGGCTAACAATTGGAATACTTTTTTGCGAGTAAGGCATTCCGTCCGATACGATTAAAATTAATGACTTTTCTTTTTGCGAGAGCCACTGCATCAGTTCGGTGTCGGTAAAGGAGTTTCCTGCAAATGGCACAAAACAAGCCAAAAAAGTTATGGCTGCCGTTGATTCCACTTTATTGGAGACCACACAAGCCAGACACTACTGCAGTTTGCAAGTCGGTAATCGCCGCAGAAACGTAGTTTGGAAGTGAATTGCCGCTATTCCATTCGATGTTGCGCTCATCGGTGTTCAACTTTTGTCCGACAAATGTCCAAGCGTCATCAATAGTGTAGTTGTAACCTGCCGACGGAATGAAATAAACCCCGTGGGTAATGATCAAGCCACACGTACCTACTCCGCCGTTGACCGCCGCATATTGAAATGCTGCTGTATTTAAACTTGAGCACGTCGTGATATTTCCACCTTGAAGCGGGTTACAGGCTTGGACTTGGTTTCCGTAAGTGGGGGCACTGGGTTGTGGTACGGAGGTAGGTGCTGGCGCCGGAGGGATTGTAGCGGGCCAGCCTGTATTGAGTTCTTTTCGGCAAGCACTCAGCGAACCGAAAACCAAACCGAGCGCAAGCGTATTCATAATTTTTGATTTCATATCGAACCTATTCCCAGAGATAGCTTAAGCCAATGACCATCTCGCTGGTTTTAGCGACTAAGCTACTCGCCGCCTGAACCGCACTTGAATCAAGGTGGCTTGCCGTTGCGTCAATCGCTTTGGTCATAAAATAATACATTTTGCCCTGACCGTCCGTTTGATTTTTAAGTTCTGACTTTGCGTAGATCAGGTACGGGCGGAGTTTAGCAGCCTTTTGCTGTGGCGTTAAACGGGGGTCATTCGCCTGTTTTTGGAACTCGATCACGCGCTGTTGATAAACGGCTCGCATCTCACTGATACTCGCTTCTTTGGAAGACCGGGTGACGACCGCACCGAAATCCTCTTTGAGAGTATCAACGGTTAATGGTGCGAAAGGCGCTGAACGCGCATGAACAGTCGCTAGGCTTACCGAAACTGCCAGAAACAGTAGGATTTTGTTTTTAAAGTGATGTGTCATGACTTACCTCTTTCATTAGTTGTTAAAAGCGAACAAAAAGTTTTACTTTGACGAGTTGATTGTTGTACTGACTTTCGTCGAAGTGACCCAGGGTACCGTTCGTGCGAATTTGATCTAGCAAGGGAATATTCCCCGAAACGTCGACGCCCACTTCGGGAGGGCGAACCGAGTTCGGCCGAACAAAATGTTTGGAAATCTCTAGAGTGGGGTCAAAATAGTACGAGTGGTGAACAAAAGTAACTGTTCGATTATCCACCGGAGCAACCGGAGTGAATCCTTTTTTTACTTGCTGATTATATGCAGCTACTTCAGCCTGATAGGCCGCCGAATTGGCGAGGTCTGAGGCGTCTCCATGGATCCATCGATTGTTAATCAACGCTTGGATATTTAGTTTTACCCCTTTATGGGTGACGTTGTTGTACTCCAAACCGTAGGTACCTTGGGTGGCGAGGGCGCCTTTTTCGCGGATGCTGCCGTCTGAATTGACGTCTGCTCCCAAATAAGTCGGGCCTGCCGGTGAATAAAGGGTTTCCCACTCCTGTCCAATTTGCCCGCCGAATTTAATCGCCAGATAACGCGAAGGAACGCTTGAACCTAAAATATCGACCTTGGCATCGACGTGTGCCCAGTAGAAGGAAGTTTCACTTAAGTTACGAAAAGAAAACTCGCGGTCAAATTTCATGACCAGAAAATCGATGTTGTCGACAATCTTGAAAAAATTTGAGCTCGTTGAATCTTTTGGGAAAATATTGTTGTATGCATTTTTGTTTCTCAGCGAGTAAGCACTAAACGTTAAATAGTAAATGCCACCCTCGGCGACGGTTAAAGTAAAGGGCAGGAGCTCTTGGCCCATATTTGGCCCATATTTGGCGTAATCTTTTAACAAATGGCGATCATTTCCCGTTTGTTTTTGACCTTGCGAAAAGTCATAGTCATACACCATCGCACCACTGACGGCAAACGCCGCGAGGTAACTTTTTTCTCGCACCCCAGTGCTGTTTTGTGAGGCGATTAAATTTTCAATATTGAGCTCATTCAGCCGTGAAAAGATTCCCCGATTTGGCGACGGCCACCTTTTGAATTTCGGAAATCCAATTTTACCAATATTCAGATGGATCGAGCCGGGGCGCGAGCCCTCTAAATCCGGCGCGGGCGTCGGAGAAGCTTTGTCGGCAACCGTGGCGGGCCCACTTTGCGTTTGCGCGAAGGCGCCCTCGTTGAGGGTGGTGAGCGTAAGGAATAGGATGATTAATTTAACGAATATTTGTTTCATAAGTTTCCTAAAAGTGAAGAACGAGTTTTACCTTTACGAGTTGATTGTTGTAGGGACTAAGGTCAATTCGACCAAGAGTACCTTCGTTTTGAATGACGTCTGAAATGGGAACATTTCCCGAAACAGTTAGGCCGATGCTCTTTGGCCTTGAAGAGGTCGAGCTAGAAGTACGTTGTGAAAGCTCAAGGCTTGGGCGGAAATAAAATGCGTTGTGAGCGAAATTTACGGTTTGGTTATCGACCGGAGCAGCTCCTACGCTTCCGTTACTTAAGTACTGTTTGTAGGCTTTTTGGTAGCTTTGAACGTGTTCATAATCTTCTTCCAAACCGCTAGTCCATTTGCAGTCTACGACTGCTTGGACATTAATTTTGAAACCGTGGTTAGAAACTGTATTATATTCAAGACCGTAGTCTACTCCCGTAGTTAAAGCTCCCTTTTGGTTCGTGGTTCCGTTCGGGTTCATCTGAGTCCCTAAATAATTCGGATGCCCGTCCGCATAAAGGACTGGAAAGTCGGATCCAACCGAGCCACCGACCTTGATCGCCAAATAGCGGGAGGGAATACTCGAACCCAAAATGTCCAATTTCGCATCAACCTGAGCGTAATTGAGGGTTAATTGATTTAAATTTGCAAAAGAATACCGTTCGTCAAATTTAAACACCATAAAATCAATGTTATCCACGATTTTGAAAAAACCAGAGGTATTGCTGCCTTGGTTATTGTATTCGTGAAAACAGTTGGTCGAATTTTGAAGTGCGTTCATATTGCGAAGAGCGGCAATACTAAACGCAACGTAATATTGGCCTTGCTCGCCCAAAGCGACGGTAAAGGGCAAAATTTGAAGGCCAACATCGCGGCCCGTTTTTGCATAAGCATCAACGCTTCTATGCGTTCTGAGTTCGCTGTCGTAAACCATTACTCCGCTTGCCGAAATACTCGCAAAATAGGACTTTTCGTGGATGCCTGTCGTTCTTTGGTCTGCAACAAGCGAATCAATGTCTAACGTGGTAAATCGGGTAAGAAGAGCCTTGAGCGGATTTCCTGTAGCGTGGGAGTGACCGCTTGAAAATAAATGTCCTAAATGTAGGCTAACGGTGGTTGGCCTTGTTCCTTCCGGGCTTGGGGGTGGGGTGGGAGAGGCTTTGTCTGCCGTGATTGCTGGTCCTACTGGAGGGGTATTGGTTTGCGCGAACCCGACTGTGCCTATTCCAAGCGTGAAAAAGCAAAAAATGACTACCGAAGGGGTTTGGTTAAAGAAGGGATTTTTCATAGTTTTTTCTCTTTGTTTTTATTTAAAACCGAATAAATAATTTCGCCGTCACCAGCTGGTTGTTTTCCGGCGCTAAGTTGTACTTTCCAAAAGTTCCGTCGGAGCGGATCACATCGGACAAGGGAATTTTTCCTGCGACCCCTAAACCTAACCGGGACGGATGACTGGAATGCGGCTTGCTTAGGCGCTGAGAAAGCTCCAGGCTCGGCACAAAATAGTAGGAATTGTGAATGAAATTTACATTCCGATTGTCCACAGGGGGCGCAACATTTTGACCAGCGTTTAATTCCTGATTATAAGTATTCACGGCGGTGATGTAGGCAGCGGCGTTCCCATTATCTACTGCATTGCCGTGAACCCATTTGTCCTTCATCAGTGCCTGAATATTAATTTCGAAACCTTTTGAAGTGTCGTCGTGATATTCTAGTCCGTACTCTGCATTCGCGCCGCCATTGCTCCCCGTAAAGTCGATATTCCCATTCGAGTTTACTTTGGCGCCAAAATTATTCATTTTTCCGTCCGGAGTCGTGAGAAATTCCATATCCATACTGATGCCACCGCCTACCTTAATCGCTAAATATCGGGTAGGGATGCTCGATCCTAAAATGTCCACTTTTGCAGCGATATGAGCAAATTCAAGAGTTTGTGAATAGAGGTGATTGAAGGACATATTATAGTCGAATTTAAAGACCAAGAAGTCGATGTCATCGATGACCGTGAACGCTCCGGCGCGTCGATGGTCACTAACGATATATTCCCGCAACCACGCGTTTGGGCTGTTTTGCAATGCATTCATGTTTTTTAAAGAAGCTGCAGAAAATGCCACGTAATATTGACCACCGCTGCCTAAACTGACTGTAAAAGGGACTAACGCTAAACCAACTGACTTTCCGGTATCCGCGAAGTCCGAAAGTTTCTTGCCTTCAAGCTCGTAATCGTAGAGCAAAGATCCTGAGGCCGTAATTTTTGCCAGGTAGTTTGCTTCTTGAGTTCCTGTTGCCCGTTGGGCTGCAACCAACTCAGAAATATCAAAAGAGTCAAAGCGGCTTACGAGAGCACGAAAAAGGTGGGGCGAGCGAAATCCGTGAATCGTTCCAAAGCCAAGGTCCAGGTGCGCAGGCCTTGACCCCGCGGGGGACCCCACAGGGGCCGGCGTTGGACGATCCGCGACTGTTGCCGGAGTGGTGTTGGTTTGGGTATTTGTCTGTGTATTGGTCTGTGTATTGGTTTGGGCATTGGTCACTGTGGGGGCGGCAAACGTGCTGACCAAGATGACTCCAAATACAAGTAGCGTGCGAAAATCCTTTGAACGCATCATAAATCCCTTCTCCCTTCCCCAAAGGCGTCATAATCCGCCTGAGTTCCTTGTGGGGTAATAAAGCGAACAATGGGTTTGCCATCTTCAAGGCGGACCGCCGTCAAGCGGGCAATTTCTTTTTTCTTAGAGATCGCGGTCCACTTACTATACAAAGTGCGCAGCCAAAGTTGGTGATTGGCGTCCAACCCAAAAATAAACAAATTGTTGTAGACCTTCAGCGTTTGGACTCCGAAAAAACAGCCGGCAAAGCTATCCTCTTCCCCAAAGCGCATTTCAAAGGTGTTCTTGTCGGTACATACTTTTCCCGGAGCAAGTTTTACCAAATGCGGATCATTGGTCCCAGCTAAGGTATCGCTGCTTGGGCGAAGTGGATTAGAATCCTGAATTGTTGCGTGTATATTAATGGTTTTTAAGCCACCGGAACTGTTCATAAACATCACGGAAGGCTCAAGTGCAATCCGGCCCGCTCTGAGTAACTGAATCGTCGATTTGTCGTTAGAGAGTGCTGTCCAGACATTTCCTGAAAGAGCCTTCGCCACAATATTGTTTTCTTGATTAATACCAAACACCACTAAGTCGTGGGCCTGTTCCACAATTTGAGGTGAGGTGATGCACGTCCCTTCGCTTTTGTCCTTCCCATAGCTGTAGACCGCGTAAAGGTGGAAACCGGTGGAGTCACTGAGCTTCATACATGCGTCTGTCGCTTTAAATTCTATTTTATACTTCCTCATCAAAACAGAGGATGGACTCATCGAAACTAACGTTTGATTTACACTTGGCGTCGAGTTAGAAATCCGCTCGACTTCCGATTTGATGTGATCATAAGTGGTATAAGGAACGTAAGATTTGCTCAGCAGTTCTTCAGTCACATTTCCCCAGGATTTTTCCGCGCAAATGGGGTCAATATTTTCGTTATACATCTGTAAATAGCGAATGTTCCCGCTAAATGCGTAATCGCCGATAAATTGGTCTTCCCCAAAGGACACCATATCCGTTCTTAAATCTTTCCCCATTCCTTCCGATGAAAATGGATCGGCATCGTTTAACAAAGAAACTTTAAACGATTTACTATACCCGTTTTTAAGTTGAATCTGGGCGGTTAAGAATAAGTCTTTACCCACTCCTGAATCCACAAGTTCAACTTTGTATTGGCTCTTCAGTTCCTTTAGGGAGTGGTTTAGGTTTTTAGCAAACTTATCGCACGCGGTTTCGGCTTGCTCTAAGCTAATTCCATCGGGATTGAGCGTGGGATCATCTTTGATGAGACTTCGCAAGAGAGCAGCTTTTGCAGGATCCTTGCAATTGCTCATTCTCTTATTGTATTTTCTCAAAAAGTTAATCACTTTGTCGTAACTTAGTTCCACTTCCGAATCGGTCTGCTTTTCGACCGCATCGGCCATGATCACGGCTTGTCTGAGTTCATCATGCTTGGCTTTGAAGTCATCCATGGCTTCATTGATTTGATTCTCAAGTTCTTTAAACTTATTAAAATTGGTCTTGAACCAATTGGCATATTGCAGCCTTAGGTTTGAACTTTGAATATCACACGGATCTAGGTTGTCTGAATTGACCAGTGTTTTTCTAACTTCCGCCTCTCTTGCAATCTCCTCTAGCGCGATGTTGTAGTAATCGTCTAGTGTAAGGGTGCCCGCCTTCGCGGCAGATGCACTTTGGGTTGCATCCATTGGACTGAAGCTTAATTGAGCATTGGCGCCCGCTGCGAAAATTAGAGCACAGGTGAGGGGCATCCAGATTTTAAAATGATTCATTATTGCCTTCCTTTTTATTCTTAATCACAACTTAAACTAATGCCTTGATCCATTTTGTATGCTTTGTCGTAGGTGCGAGGTACGCGTTCGCAGCCACACCGGTAGGTCATGTGCAGGGACACGTAGTCACAGTTCCCAATTCCGGAAGAGACGACCAAGTTGTGAAATCCATTCCGCGCACTAATGCGCTGCCGGCCATCAATTTCCGCTTTTAAACCTTCCGTTAGATTAAACGTTGAGCCAACTGCGGCGCGCCCATTGTAGTTGCCGGTTTTAGTGAGTGCGGCTGAAAGCAAGTCAAATCCCACCTTGGTGCAGGTCGTTTTTTGGTCGTAAGGTAAAAACGGACCCGGAGGCGATTTTTCGTTAAACGTATATTGAGGGCAATCGTAGCGGCGAGTTTGATCGTAAAAGATTCGGCGTTGCAACCCGTCGATCGGTATTCCATCTAAAGTAAGCTGTTGAGCGCGGACCACTTCCCAATAACGATCTTCATTTGCTTCTTTAAAGGCCTCGGTAAAGTTTTCTGAAAGAGTTACTTTTCCGTTGTTTTGATTTTGAAGGTCACGACGCAACAATGTTCCAACGGAGACGGTGTGAAATTGAGTTGGATCGTCTTTGTTATCGTAAACTTTTAATTGCTTTAAAATAGTGTAACTGCTGACTCGAAACTGATCTTTCCCTGATCCCACGAACAGTTCGCGCTCTTGCTCCTGCCGGTAGGAGATTTTGAAAGCACTGTCTAGACAGCCGGTTGGATTTCCTGCGTAGGCCCGGGTGGCCTGATCAAGGGTGAGGTTGAAGTATGCGGGATCGCGGGCGTTTTCGGGAGCGTTATACTTTTTTAACAAGGCATCAATTGCAACATCATCATTGCTTTTAATGTGGCTTGCTTCTTCTTCAAACTTGAAAATAAATCGGATCAGGTTTTTAACAGGAACCCTCACCGTAATGGGGTTACGATCCTGGTCTTCGTCGCTAAACTCAATCATCGCTGACGACTCAGTTTTTCCGTTAAAATTAAACTCTTCGGATGGAATCCCCTCTACTTTTCCTTCGCGGTATCCATTTAAGATCTCCGCTTGCTTTTTAAGGCCCTTTTTTACTTTGTCGTTAATTTCAGTAATTTGTTTTTCATACTTTTTGTAAAAGTCCAAATCCAGTTGTCGAACTCGGATTTCATCGCGCTCACAATTATCGTTTGCTTGTGACCGCATCTCATTAATTTTCTTTTGTTCTTCAGCCACTAACGGATCATCCTCTTTAAAGCGGTTCAAACGGGGTAACTCTTTGGTCTGCGCAAGCTGATCAATATCGATAACCCCAGCCCCTTTATAGGTGGATTTCACTTTGTCACCGGGCATCACGGGTGAGCTATTTTTTAAACCGTTGCTTTGCGCATAGCAAAATGTGCTCCCTAGAGCGGACAGGATAAAAAGTGAGAGTTTCATTTTCTTATTCATGGGTTTGCCTTTACTTCGGTTAGGGGTGAGATACACTTCATGTTTTTGTTTCTTAGGTCTTCTAAAATATATTTGGCCATTTCTTGATACTTTTCTACTGAACTAGAAAGCGTCTCGTTTTCGTCCAGATTTAACCAGCGCTCGTTGTCGACGACGTAAAACTGTTCGTGATACTCTAAGGTCAATGCATTTTTCCCTCGGACCACAAAACTGCTGTCAAATTCGGTGTTTCGAGAAAATCGATTATAATAGAGTTGCTCGTCAGTGTAATAAAGCTCCTGTTCAAGCTTTCGAATTTCCGTCTCAATCCCTATTTTACATCCAGTCTCTGTTTCAATTTGACTCCGCAATGCAAGAATGATCGGGTCGTCTTGAATTCGGGTTAGAAGTTCAAAGGATTTCCTAAAAATTTTGTGAGTGGAAAGGGGGGCTAATCGCTTTTCGATCTGTGATAAGTCACAGCGTACCCCGTATCGGGCAGCCGGATCAGTTTTTCCGTACCACGTTACGAATATGATCCCCTTAGCCGCATCTTGAATCAGAGAGTTGGGGGTTGCGCTTGGAATGGGTGTGGCGGTTGGAGCCACCAGGATGGCGGCTTTCTTCGAAGATTCGACGTTTACTTCGACTTTAGGAACGAACGTCTTCAAAGTAGCTTTAGTCTTTGCAACGGCGGCTTTTGTAGGAACCAGTACTTTTTCTAAAGGCTTCTCTTGTCTGGGTATTTTATTGCTCTTTAAAGGGGTGTGTTTTCTTTGTTCGGATAGCTGTTTAGCAAGTTCCTGCTTTTTTGCTTTTTCTCTGTCTGCTTTTTCTCTATCGGCCTTTTCTGTATCTGCCTTTCGTTTTTCAGCTTTTAGTTGATCCGCTTTTTGCTGAGTTAATTTCTGTTGAGCCATTTTTAGGGCTTTGGCTCTTTCGACCTCCACTTTTTGCTTATTTAATTTTTGTTGTTGCGCCAGTTTTAGTTTTTGGGCGTTTTCCTGATTTACTTTTTGTTGTTGCGCGAGCTTTAACTTTTGCGCTCTTTCCTGCTCAAATTTTAATTGTTCCGCTTTTTTCTGCTCTGCCTTTTGTTTGTCAAGTTTAAGTTTGTCCGCGTTTTGTTGATCTATTTTTTGTTGCTCAATTCTTTGCTTTTCCGCTTTCTGCTTCTGGTCGACTGAAACATTTAAGACATTAGGATGTACCGGGGTGGGGGAGGGGCTCACGGCTGGCGGTGGCGGCTTCTTTTTGTCACATACAAGTTTAACCGTTGTAAAAATCACGTTAATTGAAATGTGGGCATCATCCGAGCGGTCCCCGTTGGTGGTATAAATTTGCTTTTGCGCAGCAACCGCGTAGTAAGATGTCCTCCTAGAAATATTTTGTGCCGCAATCTGATGTTTAGA
Organism: Oligoflexia bacterium; assembly: GCA_903842755.1. Taxonomy (GTDB): domain Bacteria; phylum Bdellovibrionota; class UBA1018; order UBA1018; family CAIMNF01; genus CAIMNF01. Next base: position 758 of record CAIMNF010000106.1, on the reverse strand, counting down.
TTGAAGCCAACTTACAAAATCGTTAAAGCCCTTTCCTTGACCTTCATTGTCCTGGAGTTTTTCTAGCGCTAATGAACCAATCGTAATGGAGCTGATAGGAATGCCCGTCTGACTTGCGTGTTCGAAGTCATGATCGATTGCGGAAAGCAGGTCGTCATAAGTTTTAATGTTTGCCTGGTTGCTAATGTTGCTTCCTGTAGGGAGAGCGCCTGCATTTGCCTTTTGGAGAGCAATGAAAAATTCAGCGGATGATTCTTTTTTTCTTGCCGTTGATTTTAATTGTTCCAGCCAAGGCGAAAATTTGGAAGGTAACCCAGAATATTTGTTTACTGCGGAATTTTGAAATTTTAATTTGCAGGTACTTTCGTCGATGTCCTTGTGCAAGTTAAGGTAATTTTTAATCGATGACTCGGTTGCGTTGTATTCATCTTGCGTGCGTTGCGCATCTTCCGCAAACGTATAACCGGGTGCCGGTTGACTGATTCTTGCCTTAAGTTCACTGAAGAGATTACTCAAAAAATTATTCTGAGCAAACGTCTGCGTCGCAAAAAAATAAAACGCGTAAAGAAACATGCAGCGCAATCTAGCATGAATACTCTGGTAAAATCAAGACCAAAATATTTTGTTTTCCGAAGTAAAACACAAATAACACAAATAAATACAATGTATTTAAATATGCAAGTGAACGAATTGAAAGCGGTGTGAGATTGTTTTTGTGCTTGTGTTTCACAACGACAGCACCTAGGTTGTTCAGGTCT
>CAIMNF010000105.1 GCA_903842755.1 Oligoflexia bacterium | reverse complement strand
TTCCATTAAAATGGAAAAATCATACCTTGCGTCTACGACTCTGGATGCTATCCGAAATCGAGGTCAATTAGAAAGCATAAGCACAGATCGATTAAATAGTCCTGACGCCTTTTTAAACCTTCGTAGTTTAAAATACGGCGGAACTCTTGACGATTTCGTCAATCTCAATGAAAGTGAAAAGGTACAGGTCCTTTTGCATTTCGGAAATCGGGTGGGATCGGAAGCGCTTTTTCAAGCCATTCCATTTTTACTCGCGAAACCCGTCTACGGGCATCAGGAAAATTTAATTCATTTAATTTGGTCCATTGAGGATGCAATTGCTTTTTTGGGCGAGGATAATTCGTTAAATAATGCACTTGCCAAACTTCGGAGGGCACTCGATCTTCACGTTTTCACATCAAAGCGGATGCTCTTAACGAGTGAAGAAGCTCATTTGGCTTTAATGAATACCCAAAAAGTGATTAATTTGTTGGGAAACGCCTATATCCATGATCCTGCAGCACTCAATGAAATTAGCGAATTTGCTTTTTTCTACGACTCACGTCTGAAGAGCTTAAAAAGTCTGCCAAAATCAAATTGGATTTTTTTGAATAACGCTTGGATACAATCTAAAAAAGCGAACAAACTTAGGCCAAATGCGAGCCCTTTGAACTGGCTAAGAATCAATTGTGAAAGCGTTTTGAATCGACTTAGCTGATTAGAAATTTTTCAAGTACCGCAAACTCCAACTTTTGCAAGTGCGTGCCCGTAACCCCATCTTCCGGGAAGGGGAATTTTTCACCCGTTAGGTGGAACCCATGGCGCTCATACCATTCAATGAGCTCGTGCCTCACGCTGACGACCGTCATGACGATCTGATTGACCCTAAGAGCTTTGGCGTGCTCATCGGCCGCGCGTAAGAGTTTTTTTCCCACTCCTTGGCCTTGAAGTAGCGGCTTTACGGCGAGCATTCCCAAGTAAAGCCTGTTGGATTGGTGTTGCAAGTTTACGCAGCCAATGATTTCTTTGGTGATTTCTTTAGACTCGTTCTTATAAACAAGAATAATACTTCCTGGTTTGGCGATGAGGTGATTGACTTCGGCTTCGGTAGTTCGAACATTCCCGGAAATTAAGTGCGTTTCACTGGTCCAACCTTGCTTGGCGCTTTCGCCACGGTAGGATTGATTCAACAAATCAACAATAGCAGTAGTATCGATTGCCGTTGCGGAGCGAATTTCAGGAATAGAATAAATATTCATGCCGAAAGTTTAGCACAAAAAATATCTTCGTTATACCCGATTTCCTACAAATCCCCACCCACAGGTCGTAGGGTCAATACTTCAACTGAGGCACTTGGGCCCAATAAAAGTACAGAAGCCATTGCCTTTGCAACCTCTTCCACTTGCATCATTTGGTCTTGTTGTGATTGCGGGACTTCGCCCCACATTGGGGTATAGGTGGCCCCTGGTCTGACTTCGGTGATTTTGATGTGATCTTCGCGGGCGTATTGGCGCATGACCTCAATAAGTCCGCGTTGCGCGTATTTACTCATGCAATAAAGCGCGCTTTGTTTAAAGGGAACTTCTGCAGCAACGGAGGTGACCACCATGATTTGTCCATTTTGCTGTTTTTTCATTTGGGCGTAAGCAGACTGGAGTAATAAAAACGTCGCGTCGATATTGGTTTGAAAGGTAAATTTTAAATCCTCCTGAGTTAAATCTAAAAAATGACCAAAGCGACCGACACCCGCGCAATGAATCAGTTGGTCGATTCGGCCAAAGTGACGAATCGCTTCTTCAATAGGAGCGGTGGGAGCTTGCACAAGATCCAGCGCAAGAACTTCGCATTGGATGCTGGCCGCTTCTGCCGCTTTTTTTAGCTTAAGTAAATCCGCTTCTGTTCTGGAGCACAAAAGCATCCGAGGCAACAAACCGTTCTCCGAAAATTTTTGCGGGTCACGGAGGATTTCGCGAACGACCGCTTCGCCGATTCCTTTTCCAGCTCCTGTAATCACTAATGTTTTCATGAAATTTCCCTTTTGGTTTAACCTTTTCGCGTTGCGCAAGTAATAGTTTCGCAGTACACTGATCTCAACGAATATGCCTGAAAAATTCTCACTTCGCATTCGAAAAGAAGCGCTCAAATTCGCATGCAGTCATATGACGGTATTTCCGGATGGCAGCAAAGAAGGGTTGCATGGTCACCAGTATACGCCGACGGTGACCTTAGAATTGCTTTTGCCTGCAACGAGCCAGGAGCGCTTCCACGACATGATTCCGTTTGCAGACGTAAAAAGTGCCATGAAAAAAATTTCAGATGCTTGGGATGAAAAAATTCTTCTCGCTAAAGAAAACCCTTTTTTGGTCATTCAAGCCGCGAGCAAAAAATCCGTCCGCTTTACCTTGTGTCAGATGGAATACGTATTGCCCAAGGCTGAAGCCATTTTTTTACCCCTTGCGAATATCACCTGCGAAGAATTAGCTTTTCATTATGCGGAAGTTTTAAAGAAAAACTTACCGCGATTTAAAAAAGGCCAATTAAAATCCATCACCGTAGAAATAGAAGAAAGCCCTGGGCAATCTGCAAGTTATACTTGGGTGAACGCATGATGCAAATGATGTTAGAAGCGCACACGGATCTTCGCGCCTCGCATAGTTTAGCAGGTTTTGAAACACCGCATTTTCATCTTTGGAAAATCACGGTGGCATTTGTCGTGCCCTTTCCGCTGCAAGGGGACCGAGTGATTGATCTTGTGAATGTGAAAACGGAATTGGATGGGATTTTAGACCCCTTGAAGGGCGCCTATTTGAATACCGCTTTGCAGTTGTCCCCGACCAGTGAAAATCTATGCGCATGGGTATGGGAGCGGATTTCCGCGCAAGTGTCGGAGCCTAAGCTCTATTCCGTGCGCGTGAGCTTGTGCAATTTAGAGGGGGTCCCGATGGGTGCTGCGACGCTGAGTGAGGTGCGATAACGTATGAAAATCGTTGCGCAGGGTGCACAAAAGCTTTTCGAAAAATCAGGGGGCGGCGTTGGGCCCATTGATTTAGTAATCGAAAAAGGTCAGTTCATTTCAATTTTAGGTGCTTCTGGAAGCGGAAAATCCACTTTTTTGCGCATGATTGCAGGCTTAGAACAAACCACGGGTGGAACAATTAACTTAGAGAGTTCTGCTCCCAACCAGGGGATTAGCTTTGTTTTTCAAGATGCGGCACTCCTTCCTTGGAAATCGGTCCTGGAAAACGTCATGCTCCCGCTCGTTTTAAAACCTCAAAAAGAAATAGATGCAAAACAAGGAGCGCTGCACTGGATTAAGCGCTTAAATTTAGACGGCTTGGCCCAGCACTATCCGCACGAATTATCGGGCGGACAAAAGATGCGGGTTTCGGTAGCGCGAGCGCTCATAACGCGGCCACGACTTTTGTTGTTGGATGAGCCCTTCTCGGCGCTCGACGAACCGATTCGAATTGAGCTTGGACTGTTGATTCATCAGATTTGGCGGGAAACGCAAGCAACTGTTATTTTAGTCACCCATTCGATCACTGAGGCAGTGTGGCTTGGGCAAAAAATCTTGGTCATGAAGGGGCGGCCCGGAAAAGTCCTTCGGCAAGATGAACTGAGTTTTCCTGCTGAACGCCCACTCTCCATTCGCGGGCTTGCGGATTTCCACCGCCACGTTGAGCTTTATTTCAATATTTTAAAAGGCGAGGGCACTCCATGAGAGCAAATATGAATCGAATCCTTTTGCCTTTAATTCCGTTGGTGACGCTGACCGTTGCGATGGAATGGGCCTCGCGCAAAGGCTGGATTCCCGGCTACATTTTACCCGCTCCTAGCGCGGTATTTCAGACGCTGGCTGAGTCAAGCGATCTTTTTATCAAAGCCTTTGGTGAAACCTTCCTTGCCTCGTCAGCAGGACTGCTACTTAGTCTGGTCGTAGGTTTTTGTTTGGCGATTTTACTTTCGGTTTCGACGGTCGCACGAAGCTTATTCTACCCCTATGCTGTTTTTTTCCAAACCGTACCCATCATTGCGATCGCACCCCTTTTAGTGATTTGGTTTGGCTACGGAATGCCTACCGTTGTTGCGTCCTCTTTTGTGGTGTCCCTGTTCCCGATTATTGCAAATTCGGTTTCGGGTTTACTTTCTACCGATCGGATTTTAATGCAACTATTCACGATGTTGGGAGCTAATTCTACACAAACTCTTTTTAAATTGCGGATCCCATTTGCGCTTCCCCAAATTTTAAGCGGAGTAAAAGTTTCCGCAGGACTTGCGGTGATTGGAACGATTGTAGGAGAGTTTATTTCGGGCAGCGGTCTTGGTGGGGTGGTGGATGCCGCTCGGAATCAGCAACGCTTAGACCGAGTTTTTGCGGCCGTTTTATTGGCCTCCTTGTTGGGCATCCTTTTTTTTATGATGATTTCAATCGTGAGTGTATTTTTGCTCAAACACTGGCATCCTAGTGAAAAAGATTAGCTGTAATGATTAACCGTAACGATAAACCCCAAGGAGCATACATGGGAATACCGAAGTCTACGTCCATCCAATTGACTGCAGTTTTATTTACCCTTCTGGCCGTACTTTGGACCGAGGCTCACGCAGGTACTGATTTGGCGCTCAATTGGAAACCGGAGCCTGAATTTGGCGGGTTTTACGAAGCGCAGGCAAAGAAATATTATCAGAACCAAGGATTGAGCTTAGAAATTTTGCCCGGAGGCGCGGGTCAGCCTGTGGCTCAAATGGTGGCCTCAAAAAAAGTGATGTTTGGAATTTCTTCGGCAGAGGAAGTCGTACTTGCGCGGGGAATCGGTGCTAAAATTGTGGCGATTTTTGCCGTTTATCAAAATGATCCGCAGGGTTTTATGGTGCGGTCAGAGCGCAATATCCACTCCCTAAAAGAGTTATTCCAATCGAAAGGGACCATTGCCCTCCAAAAAGGATTGCCGTTTACCGAATGGTTAGAGAAGAAATATGCGCCAACTCAAGCCCAAATTGTTCCTTATACAGGCGGTATAACGCAGTTTTTAAAAGATCAAAGTTTTTCTCAGCAATGCTTTGTCACCTCGGAGCCCCTTGCGGCAAAACGAAGTAACGTTACCCCGAAAACATTTCTTGTTTCTGAGTCTGGATACAATCCGTACTTGACGGTCGTCATCGTGCACGAGGATACTCTTAAAGAGCATATGGACTTGGTGAAAAAGTTTATTGCTGCTACCCAACAAGGCTGGTCAAGCTACATCAATAACCCAAAAGAAACAAATACTTTAATGCAAAAGTTAAATTCAAGCATGAGCTTGGCCGATTTCGATGAAGCTGCAAAAATTCAAAGGCCCTTTATTGAAACTGCAGAAACAAAAACCCATGCGCTGGGTGCAATGAATGCGGACCGATGGAATGTGTTGCAGAGCCAGCTGAAAGAACTAAAATTGGTGGCAAGCCTTTCGAATCCGAACACCTTTTTCTTTAGCCCGACAAAATAGAAACGCCAGCCGACGAAATTTTGTTGGTATTTTTAAAATCCCTCTGAGACGATTAAGTTAAATCATTGACTCCATGATGGAGAAAATAAGGGGGAACTTCTGATGAAAAAAACAGTAGGGATGCTGTCGTTAGGTATTGCTTTGGCCGCGATGAACTTGATCACCGTTCCGGGTTTTGCAGCGAATTCGGTGGTGGATAAGAATGTGCAAGCGCCGATTAAACTGTGTGACTTCGCGCCTAAAAACAACAAAAAAATTCCTTTAACTAAGGGAATGATTATGGAAGGCCTTGATGAGGCCATGTTCAATAAGGTAATTGACGACTTTTTGAAAGTGTTTACGCCGATCGTAAAAAGTCACAATGCAAAACTAGTGATTAATCGCAAATGGTCCGATGGAACCGTAAATTCCGACACGACCGTGAGTGGTAAGACCTGGGAAATTAACGCCTACGGCGGACTGGCTCGCTACAAAGGCATGAATTATGACGCTTACGCAGCAGTTCTTTCTCATGAGCTTGGCCATCATCTAGGAGGTTTTCCCCGTAAGCCAGGCATTTTCGGTTCTTCTTGGGCCTCCAACGAAGGCGAAGCCGATTACTTTGCGACCATGAAGGGCTTTCGCATTTTTATGAAAAACGAGGACAATTCGACTGCAGTAAGCACCTTGTCCATTCCTCAAACCGTAAGCGATCAATGTGCCCAATTTCATAAGTCAAGTTCGGAAATTGCGCTTTGTCAGCGCGAATCGATGGCTGGACTTTATTTGGCGCAAGTGTTGAACGAGTTAGGTGAGGGGACCACTCCCGTTGCATTCGATACCCCCGATACCCATCAGGTTTCGCGGACCAACGATGACCATCCTGCGGCTCAATGCCGTCTTGATACCTATTTTAACGGGTCGATTTGTGGGATGTCGATGGATGAGGAATTTTCACCGGATGAGCCCACCAAAGGAGCCTGCGCTGAAGAAAAAGGCGATAAAGTAGGAGTTCGTTCACGCTGTTGGTATAAGCCTAAACTCTAACGTTCGCGGTTTTGAAATTCAGAATTTAAAACAGACCGAGCAGCCTCGAACGCGAGGCTGCTCTTTTTTTAAATCATTTAAATTTAGTCTCGCGGATAGCAATTATGGTGATCGCCGCACTGAATACACACCCAGCGCTTGCAAGTTTCGCATTGCCGCTCCGAAGGTTCCCGTTTACAGAAAAAACAAATTTGTGCCATTGATGAACTCCTTTTGGGCCCAATTCTCTCATATCATGGTCGGAACACCAAATACTGGATGTACAAAATTCTTGGATTCATGAAGAATGGGCCTATGAGCAAACCCTTACTCCGAGGACATTTCCATCAGGCAGCTTTTTTTATTTCGCTAGGCGCTTGCGCCATGCTCCTGAATCAAGTTCAATCTTCAATCCAGTTTCTTAGTTTTTTAGTTTATTCCTGCGGACTGCTCGGTATGTTTGGAATCAGTGCACTTTACCATCGTCCGCATTGGGAACCAGGCCCGCGACTTTGGATGCGTAGGTTGGATCATGCCGCAATTTATGTAATGGTCGGTGGAACCTCAGTCCCCCTTTGTTTGGTGGGATTTCCGGATAGTGGGGGAATTCAACTCTTAAAGTTAGTTTGGTCTGCGGTCGCATTGGGACTCCTTCAGTCTTTGGTCTGGGTCAACGCGCCCAAAGCGCTTTCGGCAATTCTCTATATCATTGTCGGCTGTCTTTCGCTGCCTTTTGTTGGCGGAATTAGCGAGAAAGTAGGCCAGCTCAATGTTGTTTTACTTTGTATCGGGGGCGCATTTTATATTGCGGGTGGGGTTATTTATGCAGTCAGAAAACCAAACCCCTGGCCGCTTCATTTTGGTTATCACGAGCTATTTCACTTATTCGTGATCTTTGGAGCGCTTGCGCATTTCTTGATGAATCTTAGAATATTGAATGCTTCTCTAGGCCTTTCACATTTGCTCTAAAGGCTTTTAGGGTCATCGACCAATGCCCGCATGATTTTTCTAAACACACCGGATTTAAATTCCTCGCTATGTTCTTCGGCAAACTTGGTCATACTTCCCTCGGCACCTTCCCGGAGATAAAAGTGAAGCAACTCTTCCGCGACGATAAAAACACACGAAAGCGGCGCCAATTGACTTTGAAACAATCCGCGTGGAAACCCCGTTCCGTCGGGTTTTTCATGGTGCTGAGCGATGATGGTATCCACATCCGGCGGAATCTCGTGAAAGCGCCTAGAAAACTCAGCGGCTCGCGTCGGATGGAGGCGGTAGTTGAAACGATCATCCTCGGGAACGTGAACTAACTGCTTGGCTTCCTCTAAACTTCTGCATTTTGCAATGTCATTGTTTCTGACTACAATATCATGTAAATACGCGGCGAGGGTTAATTTGAAATAAGTCGTTGCCGAATTCCAACCCACGCGGCAAGCCGTAGCACAGCTGATTTCGGCAAGCATTATTGCGTGCGAGGCCAAATACTGGCCTTCATACTTTTTAAGGTTCGCGATAATCGAGCTGAGCCTTGGTTTGCTTCCAACGACTTTAAGCGAAAGTTCGACACTTTTTGCCGCGATTTTTCGCACCTCGGGCGCGAAACCCATTTTTGTGGTTAGGTCTTGAATGATTTGTAGGGATTCAGTTGCGGTTGCCCGTGCTTGATCTTCGTTGGGAGAGGGGTCTGCCAAGGCAGACTCGATTTTTTGAGACTGCTGTTCGACCAACGCTTTTGACTTTGCATCAAGTCGAGGTTCGTCGTTTGCACCATCCCCTTTTCTAAATTCACCTTTTTCCTCGAGTCCCGTGATGCGTTCAATCAGCTCTCTCGATAAAAATTTCCGGTTTACGGGATCAACCAAATACGCGCCTCGAATTCGACTTAAATCGCTCACTTTAAAGCCTTCTTCTGCGATCAAAATACAGGGCACTTTTTGGCAAAAATCGAGCATGCACTTCAGCAATGCCTGGCTCGCGCCATGGTAGTCACAGATGATCAAATCCGCCGGAAGCCAAGGTCCTTCGAGCAACTCAATCGCCGACTGTATAGTGCTCAGGTGTTGAATGCGTACGTCAAATTTAGACTGCAAGAGCGGGATAATCAGCGAGGCGGTGGTGCTATCGTCTTCGATGAGGAGAACGTCTAACGGTTTTTGTGAAGGTCGCTTTTCGATAACTGAGTCCTCTCTCTTCAGTGTAATTTTGAACGGACGTTTAAGCAACATCCTTTAACCCGTAAAGAACCTGACGGGTGTCCGCAATTTTTTGTTGAAGCGTATTTTTTTGAGCCTCAATTTCTCCCGAAATATTTCCGACCGCTTCGGCTATTTGTTGTGTTTTTAGGGTAATTTCTGCGACTTGCCCCATACTGCGCGTTGACTCTTTGACGCCCTTTTCTTGTTCAGCGCTGGTTTCATTGATGCTCGCAAGCTTTGTCGCTATTTCGGCTGACATTTTTTCAATTTGATTAAAGGTATCACTGCAGCTTTGAGTAGCTTCCAGACCAATTTTAACACGGTTTTGATTCTCTAAAATGACTTTCGCGACAAATTCACGTGTTTCAGCAATGAGGGTAGAAATCTGAAGTGCCGATTTTCCAGAAATTTTGGCTAAAGTTCCCACTTCATCTGCAACGACTGCAAAGCCTTTTCCGGATTCGCCAGCCCGCGCAGCCTCGATGGAAGCATTGAACGACAACATTTGGGATTTCATGACAATGTCATTGATCATATTTGTTTTATGACTGATTTCGTCGATGGAACGCTGCAAAAGCTTGAGCTGGTCGTTTGATTCTGAAATCCCCATCATGCTTTTAGAAAGATGGTCAATATCTTGGGTGCCCTGGATCGTTTTTTCGCTTACTTTCTTGGAAAGTTGTGAGCAATCCGTGATATTCTCGACCGTCAAGTTCAGCTGGCTATGAATTTCGGTCAGCGCAGCGTTGGTTTGCTGAACGGTCGCCGTCTGAAGTTGGCTTTGACTAATTTGTGCTTGGCTTTCGTTGAAAAGTTTTTGGGTTGCACTTGAAATTTCATCGACCGTAACTTTTACGCCCCCTTCAATAATCGCCTGAGCCTCCAGCAAGCGCTTAAACGCGACCGAAATATATACGGCGGGAATCGTTTCGATGATCACAAACGCCGCATGCAAAATGACAATTTGTAACGAAGCATTATAGTTAAATACGCTTTGCGGAAGGAAGAAGAAAAACCCCAAATGATGTAACGCAATCGTAAGTGTTCCGATGATCGGTACCCATGGATTCCCATAAACACATAAGGTTGCTAAAAATACAAATACGTGAAAATGCATTTCAATCATCCCTTTGCCAACATGAATGAGCAGCCCGCTCATCGACATCGCACAAAACGCGACAACATAACTCGTCACAAATGGACTTTTAAAACAAACTTGAACAAGGATGGGCAAAAGTGCAATACAGCTTCCCACACCTCCTGCAAGCGGCATACTGGTGCCAAACGCCCATGCTGCAACCACCATCATTACCGCATTCGCCCAAAGGCATAGGTAGGCCATTTTATTAATCTTCTGCGTATGTACCCTCGATGCCGGCGAATTTCCGAAACTAAAATAACTTAGAATTTGAGCCATGATGTCCACCTTTCTTTAAATCCCATACTAAAACAACCCTTTACTGGAAAAGGGTGCTTTGACTGTTGATCTGCCTCTGCAATTTTAAATAGTTCAGTCCAATGAATCGGCACAATGGGGTTAGGCGCTTCGGGTCCATAGCCGCCCCAATACACTAATCCGTGATCTTTTTTAAATAGGGCAAGCCTAGGTCCTGCCACAATTCCCGTTTCCTGGGCCACTTTTTCTGGGTCAACCAGACGAAACAAAGCACCGGAGTCGAGGAGTTCCGCCTCCGTCTCGGAGTCTTGCCCTAATACAAGATATAAAACTTGGTAATTTTTCAGCACGGAGTTCGGTCGAAGTTGCTCGTCGTGGATTTTTTTAATTACATTGCGCGAGCACTTACAGTTTGCGCTTAAAATATTTAATGCCGTATCCTTGCCGTTCGCTTCAGTGCCCCACGCTTGATTTTGGAGCCAACGAGTTCTTGCGTCTTCCGAAGGGGAACTTGGTCCCCGTTGGGCTGCTTCGACCTCATTGAGTTGAAGGGCATGTTGCGGCATCACTACACCTAAGTAAAGCGTAATGGCCGCCATGGGCAGCCCGCACAAGGTTATTTTAAACAGTACTTCAAGCGGGTTCTTCATTTTTCTCCTGTTCATATTCTTCTTCGTCAAACTTTCAACTTTCCTTTAGGTGGATTTTAAAACGAAAGGATGATCGTAACGCGCTCGCCCTTGATCATTTTTTTAAATAAGAATTAAGCTAGAGTAATGATGAATCACTTTAAGCCATGGCTTTTTTTTGCTCTTTTTTTGAGCGTTTTACCCGCTTACGCTAATTTTACTCGACCCCCAATCTTGATCGAACACTTAGATGCCCAGTATCAGGACAAAAAGGGGAGCATTGCCGTGTCGCGCGCGACCTACCAAGTTCATCATTTTTCCTTTTTGCACCAAAACTTTAGCGCCAAAATTGGGATGCAGGGCACGGGATTTACGATTGACGACGGCTCCACACAATTTTCAATCGATGAAATATTAAACTTTTTAAGCCGTTTTCAAACAATTCAAGCAAAAGACCTGAACTTTAATTTCCAGGACAGCCATTTTATCGGCACGATTCAACAAAGTACGTTGGGGGTAAGCGAAAAACGTTTTCTCATGAGCATGATTCAGACGAAGTGCGGACTTCCTCAAGAAGATGTTTTAATCGAGGACGATACTCTGCAGCTAATGCTTGAGATTTGTTTAATCGAAGGAAACTGGTCCATTTCTGAGTTAACTTTTCCGAAAGGTCATTCCTTGCTCAAAGATGGGTTAGAGGGAGCCCTTGCTTCGTTGAATTCAAGCGAGGCTCTAGGGCTCAGCCGGATTGAAAATCTTCAATTGCATTTCGACCATCACTCGTTTGATCTTACGGCGCAGCTAAAAGTCGGGTTAAATTGGAATTTCCATGCTACGGGCCAAATTCAATTCGAATCCAATGCCGGTCGCTACCGCATTGAAGTGAAGGATGCAAAAATCGGTGTCCTCGGCGTCCGAAAATGGATATTTTTAGCCTTGAAAAAATTGGCCGATCCATCCATCTTGGTCGAGGAACCTTTTATCTACCTCGATTATCAACCGAGTTCAAAATCTGGAGTTTGAATGTCAGTTTTAGAAGCCAGTCGCGGCGTTATCCCCTGTGACCGCGTGATTCGAAACGTAAAATATCTCGATGTCTTTCATTGTAAATGGCGTACAGGGGATGTTGCTTGGTTTGATGGAATCATTGTAGGTTTAGAGCCTGGGCTAAACGCTCGCGAAGAGATCGATGGGTCGAGTAAGTGGCTTGTGCCTGGATTTATTGATGCCCACGTTCATGTGGAAAGTTCGCTGATGACGCCCGATCATTTTCAAAATTCGGTATTACCCAAGGGGACAACCACTGCAATTTGTGATCCACACGAGCTCGCTAATGTTATGGGGGTTGACGGCCTACGGTATTTTCTTGATGCCTCATTAGGATTAAATCTTGATCTAAGAATCATGCTGAGTTCTTGTGTTCCTGCAACGCAATTTGAAACCAATGGCGGAGGAGAAATTGAGGCGCAAGATTTAATTCAGTGGATTGGTCATCCCCAGGTATTAGGTCTTGCAGAAGTCATGAACGTTCCTGGCGTACTCAATGGTGATCCAAAGCTTTACGAAAAGCTTAAAGCCTTTGCTCACAAGTCAATTGATGGACATTGTCCTTTGCTCAGGGGGCAAGAGCTTTCTGCTTATGCTGCCGCCGGGATTTCAAGTTGCCATGAATCGTCTCAATTTGAGGAAGCATCCGAGAAATTAACTAAAGGAATTTCAGTATGGATTAGGGAGGGGAGTGTTGCAAAAGATTTAGAAACCCTTGTGCCTTTGATCGATCTTTCTACGTCGACCAGTCTCGGTTTTTGTACGGATGACCGAAACCCCTTGGATATTGCTCAGGAAGGTCACTTGGATTATTTAATCCGGATGGCGATCAAACGGGGAGTTCGGCCCGAACTCGCTTACCGAATTGCTTCGTGGAGTGTGGCACGCCATTACGGACTGGATCGCGCACATGCACCGGCGCACCGGCGGCGGGGGGCGATTGCTCCCGGATGGCTTGCGGATTTAGTTCTGCTCGACGATGCAGATTGCTGTTCTATTGTAGAAGTGTATAAAAATGGAAAGCCAAGCAGAGAATGTAAAACGAGCGCCACACATCGATTATTTAAAAACAGCATTCAAGCCGTTGTGCCTGATGCTCTAGACTTACAGGGCCCCGAAGGTCGCGTCCATGTGATCGGTGTTCATGAAGGAAAAATTATTACCACGAAGCACGTCATGAATGCAGATGAGCCGGGTGTAGCAAAGTTTTCCGTGTTAGAGCGCTATGGAAAGGGCTCAAAGCCGCAAAATGCATACGCGTTTGGCTTTGGCGAATCCTTTCAGGGAGCCATCGCGTCGAGTGTTGGGCACGATAGCCATAATCTTGCAGTGGTGGGGACTACGACAGGCGATCAGAAAATTGCTCTTCAGGCATTAATCCAAAGTGGGGGTGGTTTTTGTGTGGTCCAGAATGGATCCGTCATCGCCCATTTGCCGTTGCCAATGGGAGGACTCATGAGCACCGAAAGTCCAGAAAAAATCACTCAGAGTTTAAGGCAGTTACGCCAAGCTAGCCGTCAAGTGGGGTGTTCGCTGGCGGAACCATTTTTAC
>CAIMNF010000104.1 GCA_903842755.1 Oligoflexia bacterium | reverse complement strand
TAGACAATTTACTCGAGATAAGAGAAGAAAACACTGGACTCAAGAGGTTCTGAACGGTTCACAGGAACTTATCTAAATTAAAACCTCAAACTGTGTCACCCGTGCGCGGACAGCATACCAGCAAAATTTCATAGAAAGTTTTTTATCTTGAAGTTTATGGATCACAAGGGATTCCATTTTTTACGAGAGCTTCACAAACCTCAGTTTTAACCTGTAGCTTTAATTTAGCAGCGTTATCGTCTACGCACGAAAAACCACTAATTGCGACACTCAACAAACTTGTAGTAGCTCCAAGACCGGTAAGGTAAATTGCCGCTGGGGCAGTAATGCCGAAACAGCCGCTTAAAAACGCGGCTTCGGTGATATAGACCGATGCTTTATTAAAGCCAGCCGCAATGCGATCTCGCTTTGAGCAGGTAAATGGCGAGTCTTCGAACGCACTGATACTTTCCAGGCCTATCGTGCTTGCTTGTGGGGGATTTGCTACACATTCGTCCCCTACCGCGACTACCTTTATTTGAAGCTGATCTGAGGGGATAAGATCACCTGGTTTGAACGCCACAACAGGCGGATCTTCTGGGGAAGTGTATAGCGTTTCGGCGTGAATAGCTGGGGTGATAGACATGAGAATAACGGCGAATAGAATTATATTTTTCATTTTTTACTCCTTATAGTTATGGGTGATGAGTACCCGTACATTAAATTAGCAAGGACCTTGCCAAAAAATTATTTGAGTTATTGTCAATGTTGCATTTGGCAAAGGTCCTGGATGTTGTGGATTGCCAACACCACGGTGTGGTTTTTTTATCATTTATTTGGGCCGTTCGCCGTTGAGGGCGGGTTTTCTTTTGCGTAAGTTTCACGAAAAATAAGTAATTTCATTCCATTCATTTCAAACGCGCGTAAGCCTGGAAGGAAGGGTTTTATCTTTATTTCGGAAGGATCAATCACAGAACCACTTTTTAGTGTAATCTTTCCGTTGGGATGAAAGGTAAGAAATTCGCTTCTTTGGGCCATCAAAATGGCGATTAAAATCCAACTACCGAGTAAGATGCTTACAATTTGACCGGGTTGCGGATTGGAATGAGCATCGCTTGTGGCAGATAGCGCAATAAAGGCCTTGTTAATTGCAGCTACCGTACGATCATGTTGCGATAAAAGTAGGGTGGCGCCAAAACCTGGGATTCCAAAATAAATTAGATTACGAATAAAATTTTTAACCATATCATTATCTCCTTGCACCAACCTTATGCAAAACTATTGCCAATCGACTGATGGGTGTTGGATTTCTGCTCATGATCTAAAACGAGTTTCATTTAATTTAGGCGCGGTTCATTTTTCTAATAGTTGATTTTTTAGCTTTTAATTTTTCTATACCCGATATAGATTATCTTCTATGAAATTTAAACGTTTGCTTCTAACAACAATGTACGCATTGATTTCACTCGTTTGCACTTTTGCGCTGGCTGGCCCAAACTTTGTTCCACTTGATGTAGTTCCGGTACGATTGGCGAACGATCACCTTACCTATCTGTGGAAGTTCGAGGCGGTGGGAAAATTTAAGCCAAACCAATTTTATTTTTTAGGTACTCCGCGCGAAGGGTTTAAGCTCATTCCAGGGAACGGACACACCGTTGACGAATACGAGTCTTTTAATACGCAATTCCTAATGGATGGGTTTGAGTTTCGGCAAACGGGAAATATTTTTCCGTCGGCAAGCACTAATCCGAGGTTTAGTTCAGAATTTAAAATAGAAATTTTTAAACAATCCGAATTTAAACGGAACCATTTAGAGGAAAGTGATCGAGTCATTACTTTTTCCATCAAAAGAGAAGATGTGCTTTCGACCGAAGAAGAGGCCATTTTTAAGCGTTATAAGTCATTGGCGGCCACTCCGTGGCATGAGTTAGATCGTAAAGCCCTGCAGGAAATGACCCCGATGGAGGCATTGTCGCTTGCGGAAGTAGAGCGATGGCAAACTCACATTAAGCTTTTTCCGGGAAAGTTCGAAGTCTACGCCGTTTTTGAACATCCCTTTTTGCCTTCGAATCGTTGGATAGCTCTCGTTGGTCCTTCTAGCTCAAATGTGATCTCTACCTTTACCAATCATACTTCTGCTGGATTTACTGAAGTCTACGAGTCTACCGGGAACTATGACGGGATAAGTCGTGCGTGGAGAAAAGTACCCGTGGTCGAATCCATTGCAGATTTTAAACGAACGACGCTTCAGGTTAACTTAACCGGGCCCGACCGATTGCCCGTGAGTACGAAGATTATACACACGACCCAAGATGAGTTTTTGCTTTCGCAATTTCAATGGGGGACATCGTTTAGACCGATCGATGCCTGGGCGTATTCTACTGCAAACCCCCTTCAGTTAACCGCTTTAAAACCATACACGAGGCACGCACCCTCTTCGTTCTTTCAATCACTTTATGAGTCTACAGGGCATTCATTTTGGACACCCAAAGGGTATTCGGATTTTCGTGAATTAATTCGCCCATTAGCTGGGTTCGCGCAGGATTTTGGTCCAAAAAATTGCGAAATTAGTCTTCAATAGCTGGGGTTGACTGCGTTCGAGTCGATGCTAGAATTGGGGGATGTGGGTCAAAAAATTTTTCATTTTTACTGCTTTTACACTGTTGTTAGCCCCGCTGTCCCTAGCGCATTCGCAAGCGCGCTCCTGCTACCAATTGCCTATTTTTTCGTATGCGGGGAGAAACAGTGGTGTTGCACCTACCCATGAAATTTGGTGCTACGAAAAACGCAAGTCTGGTAGCAACCGTTATTTATTATTGTTTGAGCTAAACCCAAAGCTTAAGAATATCCGCGAGGACCGATCTGCATTGGTCCAAGTATCTTCCAAAGGGAGACCAATTGATCTAACGGTGGGAACGGCGATCGCGAGTGACATCACCCAAAAAGTCCATTTTGATGCTTTGCCAACAGTTAATCTGAACCCGTTTTTGGTTCCTTTGGATTTAAAAAGTGCGAAACGATTGGGGAAAAAATTATCATTAAGTGAGCTGCGCCCCTTTGGGCGTATCGATTCGGACGCTCTTTTCAAAAAATTACAGTCGGTCGTAAATCTCCGAGCAAAGGAACCACTCGAGGCGGGGCACTTTAGTGCGACGATTCCCGATTCTCGGTTTCCCTTTAATGGCTTTTGGTGGAGTCACCAGGGATTACCGATGGCCGAGGGTCCGAACTCACCTTTAGGAATTTATGACCAGAGTTTGTTTGCGAGGCAGGGCGTGGATCCGCAATCCAGAATTTGGGAAAGTGAAAACCACTCGGAGATCCCACGCAGTGGGGTGGCCATTGCAATGGTTGGGCTGCTAGCGCCATTTTATTTCCAGAACCGAAGGAGTCACTTTTCGATCCCCTCACCCACCGTATTGTAACTCCGTATGCTCAAAAGGGAATGTTGGCTGAAGCATCGTATTGCTCGAAAACTGCGTTTTATGGGCACCGATACGACGGTAATCGGGGGGATGACCTTTTAGATATTTACCCGGACCAGTTCCACCAAGTTTTACAATACTATATTCGTGATCTTCAAACGCCTGTAGCAATGGACTATGTTCGCAATGAGGCTGTGGATAATCACATTATTACTGGATTTGAGTTCAATATTGAGAAAATAACTAAACACGAATTCCACGTGAAAGCGACTTTGACCGTGGCGGGATATGATATTCATCAAGAAGATTCTTTGGGGCATGCTTCCACTTATTTAAAACATTATTCCTATACTTTATTTACGGGTTCTCAGTCAGAAATTAAAAGTGGGAAGTGGGACAAGGACAGTGATAACCCGGATTTTCTTTGGGTTCCACTCAGTGCAGAGAGTGACTGTGGTTGGAATAATCCAAACATTGAAGCAGCGACGGTGACCAAATTAATGAGCGAATTTCTACCGCTAAAAAAATTTTCTACTTCACCACATCTTCAAATCAATCAGGTCCTGCGGCCGCAGTTTCAGGCGCCCCTTAACCTTCAAGTATCC
>CAIMNF010000103.1 GCA_903842755.1 Oligoflexia bacterium | reverse complement strand
GGTATCGCCCTATTTTTAACCGTCATCCTGTTATTCGTCGTTTTTCAATTCCCACGCCTAAACCAAAAAATTAAGCTTTCTACGACACTCACCGGTGCCATTCCTCTTCCTGTTTTAGGGACGTGCCTAATCATCGCGTTTTGCATCAAGATCCCTTTATTTTCAATTACGAAAAGCATCTACCTTCCCGCATTCTGTTTAGGGCTGCACTTGTGTACGGTTTGGTTTAGGACCCTAGAAAGTCAGCTTCATTTATTTTTACCGCTGAGTGCAGTCAACGGGGCCCGAGCCAGAGGAATCCCTGAAATTCACGTTTTTTTTCGCTATTTATTTATTCCGTTAGCCGGAAGCATTGCAAGTTTTTTGGGGTCAGAACTGGGAACGCTGCTGAGTGGCAGTGTTTTGATCGAACTTATTTTTCAATGGAATGGCCTGGGTGCCCTGCTCCTTCAGTCGGTTCATGAGCGGGATTACCCTTTAATTGAAATCACTCTTTTGCTGATCACGCTCGTTACCATAAGTTCCCAGCAATTGGGCTATTGGGCCCAACGCCACCTCCAAGGAAATCGTACATCATGAAGCGTTGGGCAATTCTTTGGCTCCTATTGATCGCGTTAGCCGCAAGTTCTACGCTGCCCTTTCAAGAGACCATTCAAGAGCACCATCTGCAGGATTCTCTTACCCGGTTTCACGATGTTTTTGGGAGAAATATCGTCCTATTAACTTTAAACGCAACCTTGAATTCTTTTTTAACGATTATCCCTCTCTCCTTTGTATTTCTTTTTTTGGGTGCATCCATTGCAATTGCGCTTTCGTCTTTGCGTCGTTACCCGGTCGCAAGTGGAATCGTTCAAGGTTTCATAGATACCTTGGCAGCCCTACCTGGACTCCTCATTGCTTTAGCGTTCAGCGCATTTGGGGGAAGCTCCACCGCGAGCATTAGCTTGGCAACATTGCTGGTCATCCTCCCGCACATTACTCGTTTTTTTGAGAGCCAAGTGACTCATTTTAAACAACAGTCGTTCTACATTCAATCCGAATCCCTTGGGGGGACCTCGGGACACAGGATTCGAGTTCATTTATTTCCGGAGCTAGTTTCGTTAGGAACCGTATTTTTTCCTGTGGTGCTCTCTCGACTACTCTATATTGAAACGACCCTTTCTTTTTTAGGCGTTGGCCCTCAAAGTAACACCGACTCATGGGGACAGCTGCTTAACCAAGGTCGCGAATATATGCTCGAAGCGCCGTGGTTGATCCTCGTCTCGGGGACCCCCTTACTCCTTTGCCTGTGGTCATTCCACTTGCTTACTCAGGAAAATTCCAGGTAAAATTAAAGCATGGCTGATTCAACTTCTGCGTTAGGTTTTTATCCGGGCGAACTCATCCTCATGGGAATGAGTGGAAAGCTTGCCTCCGCATCTACTTTGCAAACGATTAAATCGGAAAATGTTTCTCAGCTGATTCTTTTCTCGCATAACTATGAATCTCCCGAACAACTCATTGACCTGACCGACTCTCTCCAAAATCACTCGCCGGACGCGCTACCGATCCTCGTTTCGGCCGACCAAGAAGGGGGTCGAGTGCAACGGTTTATCGCAGGTTTTACTCGCTTACCAAGCGCAAAAAAAATCGGCGACCGCAACCTTCCCTCGCTCACTTTCGAACTCGCAAAAATCCAAGCACGCGAACTTTTTGCAGCTGGAATTCAACTCAATTTTGCTCCCGATTCTGATATTAATACAAACCCCCAAAATCCGGTCATTGGGGATCGGGCCTTTGGAGACCACGAAGACCGGGTTACCCGGATGGTGACTGCATCGGTGCGTGGACATCTCCAAGAGGGCGTACATCCCTGCATCAAGCACTTTCCAGGGCATGGGGATACTCACTTGGACTCCCATTTTGCGCTCCCTTCGGTGACCACGCCCTTAGATCTATTGCGAACACGTGAATGGATACCGTTTCACAAGGCGATGCGTTCGGGCTGCCAGTTTCTGATGAGTGCCCACGTACTCCTCCCGCACCTTGATCCGAAATTCCCGGGCACTTTGTCTAAAACTTTTTTACAAACCTATTTGCGACAAGAACTTCAGTACCGCGGCATCATTGTCAGTGACGATATGGAAATGCACGCCATTACTCACCATTACGGGGCACAAGAAGCTCCGCTGTTGGCGCTCGAAGCCGGTTGTGACTTACTCTGTTACCGATCAGAGGAACAAGCACTTATTGCTTTAGAATCCATCAAAAAAGCGCTGGAATCCGGACGGCTTTCCGCAGAAAGACTACGTCAGTCGGCGATGCGTATTCGCGAAGTGCGAAAAGGAATTCAACTTGCAAAAAATAAATTATCCAAGGTCCAAAGGCTTTCCCTAATCGGCTCAGAAGAGCACGCGGCAAGTGCCGCTCAATTCTTGTAAGGTCAACCGTTTTAATTAAAATTCGGGTCACGTTGCCCTATCCAACCTCTGTTTTCTCCTCCACGATTTCGAGGTCGACAAAAATAGACAATTAATACATATTATTTATATAAATATGAACCTTTCGCTCACCTTTTACCGCAAGTCTAACCTTATTCTTTTAATGACGTTCGCTATTTTTGAGGCCCACCCTGCGTCTGCCAATCCCTGCCTTTCCCTAGAAGGGACCTCCGGCAAGGAACCGAGCTTGCCTTGGCCTGCTGCTGTAGTGAAAATCAATGGGCAAACAAAGGTCTTTGATCATGCGGCCGTGCTGCTTGCAAAAGGCAAAAGTTATACCGCAGAGATCGCGGATCAAGTTTTCGTGGAAAATGCGGACTTCGTTCGCGACGCTTTTAAAAATAGTTTAAGCGAGTGGCCTTCTTTTGTTGCAGCAATGCAAAGAGAAGTCAACATCCGCTCGCAGGGAGCGACCGAGCTTGTTCTCCTCATGAAGCCCAAAGAAATCAAAAAATTAACCAAAATGAGTGACATCAGTATTCGACTAAAAATCAAAATGACGACGGAATTCGGAATAAAAGAATATCCGGTTATCTTAAGCAAAGAGGGGTTTCGCGTCCGCCCCATTCTTGAGCCAAGGGTCACTATTCGACCGACTGCGGAAGACTTAGATCTTTAAAGTGAGCGAATCAGAAAGGGCCTAAAACCCAGAGTATTCCTGATACTCTCCAAAAACCTTTCGCATTTCGTCCGAAATCTCGCCCAGCGTACACTCTGCTTTCACACATTGATAAACCAGATCCATCAAGTTCGCGCTTCCTTCAGCACCTTGCTTTAAATTTCTTAGAGCGTCGGCTGCGTTTCCTGAAGAGCGTTTTGCACGGTAGGCACGAACGCGCTCCACTGTTTTTTCTTCCAGACCCGCCGGAATTTTTAACAGTTCCACTTTTTTAGACGAGTCAATTGCCTCCGCGTGCGAGTTCACTCCCACAATCTCAAGCTCGCCCCGATCAATCCTCATTTGATCTTGATACGCAGAGTTCAAAATTTCATTTTGAATATACCCCGTCTCGATACACGTCACCGTGCCTCCGCGTCGATCAATTTCTTCCAGGTACTTCCAAACCCCTTCTTCGATTTGGGCCGTGAGTGATTCCACAAAAAAACTGCCCGCCATCGGATCGACCGTTTGAGTGACATTCGTTTCGGCGGCAATCACTTGTTGCGTCCGGAGGGCAAGCCGCGCCGCCGATTCACTAGGCAGAGCAAGCGCCTCATCCAACGAATTGGTGTGTAAGGATTGCGTTCCTCCTAACACCGCACTCAAGGCCTGAACCGCTACTCGAACCACATTGTTTTCGGGCTGCTGGGCCGTAAGCGTGGATCCCGCCGTCTGAGAATGGAACCGAAGCATCATTGAACGCGGATCTTGCGCTTTAAACTTTTCTTTCATGATTTTAGCCCAAATTTTTCGAGCGGCTCTGAACTTTGCAATTTCTTCAAAAAAGTCACTATGCA
This sequence comes from Oligoflexia bacterium, assembly GCA_903842755.1. Classification (GTDB taxonomy): domain Bacteria; phylum Bdellovibrionota; class UBA1018; order UBA1018; family CAIMNF01; genus CAIMNF01. The sequence continues at coordinate 769 of CAIMNF010000103.1, read as the reverse complement.
CATTAAAGAAAAATGAAAGCTGACCTGCAAATGCATCCACACTCATGCCCGATTTAACGGCTGCGTCCACGTAAGCGATGGCGTCTGCAAAGGTAAACGCCAACTCTTGCACCGCATTCGATCCCGCCTCTCGGATATGATATCCCGAAATACTAATCGGATTCCACTTTGGAATTTTTTGAGTACACCATGAAAACATATCCGTAATGATTCGCACGCCGCCTTTCGGCGGATAAATAAAATTTCCCCGCGCAATATATTCTTTTAAGATGTCGTTTTGAACCGTTCCTCGAAGCTCACTTAAGGGCGCATTTTGCTCCTCGGCCAGGGCAACGTAAAAAGAGAGTAAAATTGCGGCCGATGCATTGATCGTCATCGACGTAGAAACTTTCGCAAGGGGAATCCCTTTAAACAACGTGCGCATCTCCTCCAATGTTGCAATCGAAACCCCTACCTTACCGACTTCGCCTTTTGAGCGCGCGTGGTCCGGGTCCAATCCCAGTTGAGTTGGCAAATCAAAGGCGACCGACAAACCCATGGTTCCTTGGGAAAGTAAATAATGGTAGCGCTGATTGGACTCCTCGGCCGATCCGAAGCCTGCGTACTGGCGCATGGTCCACAGCCTTCCCCGGTACATGTTTTTCTGAACTCCTCGGGTAAAGGGATAGGCCCCCGGAGTTCCTAGCTCTAAGGACTGAGGCACATCATTCGGGGTATAAGCCTCTTTGACGGTGAAACCAGAACGCGTTTGAAAGGTCTTCTGAGCTTT
>CAIMNF010000102.1 GCA_903842755.1 Oligoflexia bacterium | reverse complement strand
ATTTTCAATCAAAACATTGTTTTTCGAAGTAAAGGAACGCCTCTAAACTATTCGGCGGTCTGGGTGGAGGAGTTACCATCCGAGCCATGCTTTCCAGTATAGACACCGTTTTTCTCGTTAATAGTACATTGATTACACGTATTGTTAACATTGATGCAATCACTGGCCAAGACTCCATGATCTGATTGTATTTTCTGAAGTGCAGCGGTCAGGTCACTTTGCTTAATCGTTTTATCTGTTGATCCCTTCGATATCTCCAAAGCAGCATCCAAGGCATCTTGAAGAGATTTTAACGAATCATCTTTGACAACATAGTTACCAGAACTCGGACTCGCCTGCGCCGTCGCAAATAAACATGAATTCACGTCCTTTTCACAATTATTGCAGGCGTCGTTCGCAATATCATCTCTCTTTGCAGCATTATGAGCAGCAACCGCATCTTTAAAATCCTGCATCCCATCACAATTTCCGGCCTGTAATTCAGAATTTACTTTGGAATATTTTTCAACAGATTCGCGTATTGTTTTTGCCTCATCTTTAAATTCTTTCGCCTTTTCTTCAACCTTATCCTTGGCGGTATTCAACGCATCCATAATCCCAGAACTTTGAAGATCGATCAATCCGGGCTGCATCATACTTGAAAGCACACCTTGCATGCTTTTAGGTGTGGCATACGGACCCTTTTCCCCATTAGGTCCATCCATCTGGGTCAGCGATTCCGCTGCCGCATATTTGGGACTTTCTGGCGGTTTACCCAAATTATATTTAGCCATAATCGATTGTACGTTTCCAAAGGTTGTTAAAACCGAGGCTTGAAGTGAGTTCAGCGTATTTCCACCCATCCCATACGAATTCTGCGTGCCACCTCCCGCACCAATTAATGAACTTAATGCCGATGTAATTTGGGAGTTTCCATCGTTCGCCCATTTAACCCGGTTTTTCTGAACAGCACTAATCGCATTATTTTGTTGGGTTCGAACTTGGGTTAGCGCCGTAATGCACCCATTTAAGCCTTTGCAGGGAATACTAAACGACTGAGTATATTGCCCACCCGTAATTTGCTTTGCGGTTAAGGTGGCATCACTACCGCCTTCCAATAAATCCTGCATGTTGGCTTCAACGGTTTTAAAGCAAGTTTCCATTTTATCTAAGTCCGTTTGTGTACAGGAAAACCGGTTTAATGCCACATGCTGCCCACCCAACGCTGCCATTACGTCCGAATACATTTGGTTTTGATCGGTCAGCCCATTTTGAATTGTGGCAATGAGCTGAGTATTACCATCATCAATTTTCTTCTTAGCTACATTATACTTGGAGTTCGCAGAAGTTTTTTGCTGATTCACCCAGTTTTGCGATTCGCCAAAACAGTGATTCACCACAGAACTAATATTGCCGGCAAGACCTGGCATATTCAAATCAGTTGAAAGCTTATTGAGCTGGCTTTGGTATTTTGCATTAAACCCTTGAATGGATGAAACCTGGCTTTGTAGCCCCGCTTGATCATCCGTCTGACCGGGGAGCGCACCCATGTCGCGCAAAATGGCTTGCATCATGCCATCCAGCTCTGCCGTTTTTGCTTGGGCTGCATCGGAGCGGCTGCTATTCACCATTACTCCCCCGCTATTAGTGGTGTAGGCCGATTGTTCGACTTGCGAACGCAAATATTCAAGTGGCCCGCAGGGCTGCTTGTCGTAGATAGGGCGGCCATTGTTTCCAATTGCGGCAGTGCTTGGGCCAGGAGGCCCCCCTGGAGTAGCGGGTGGACCGGGAACCATTCTTTGTTTATAACAAATTAGCGCTTGGCCACCCGAGTTGGTAATGTTTCGCTCGCCATTCATACACTGACCAACGACCACCATCGAATCGGCAGAAAGTTGCTGATCGTTTTTTTGATAATCAGCCTTAATTTGGGTAATTTGCGTAGTCATTTGACCTTCGCTTGTTTTCCACGCTTGAACACTTGCTTTGACGTCGGCTTGCAACGCAAGCAAGCCTTTTGTTTTGCCGTAACTAGCGGCACCCGGTAATGTTGGATCAGGTCCCAAAATTGCATCAATTTGTTTCCGTTGATCGGTAATTTCGTTTTCAGTTGCCACCATTTTTTGGTATTGCGCCTGATTTGCAGAAAATGCTTTTTGAACTTGGCTTTGAGCCGCAGAAACACCCGCACTTAAGGCGCGCATTTGACAATTAATTGTGTCCATTGCTGCATTCAGCTCATCCATGCCCTGATCAGCACAAGTGCCCTCTTTAAAAGCGGCTAAAGCCTCATAACAGCCACTTTTAACTGCTTTCCAATTGTCATTGAGGTCAAACTGTTTTTTGGCCGTATCGTAATCTGCGGCTTTATCACAATTGGAATCATTTTTATCATTACATGGTTTTTTAGCAGCCGCGAAATCTCCGCAACTTACCGCGGGTAAGTCTGGAATTTCCATCTTACACGCACTCTCCACCGTCCCAATCCCATCTTTAATCCCCTTCACCCCCGAACACTTCGAGGTTACCCCCGATAATCCTTTGGAGGTTGTCGTAGCGACAGCCGTTGTAAACGCCCCTGAAATACTATCAACGATATTTTTACCCTTACAAGTGTTTGCAGCAGAATCCAAATTCGCCGTCACATCCGTAAAATTAGGAATCGTAGGCGCCTGCGCAAAGGCCGAATTCGCTAAATTGTTATAATTAGGGACCCCTTGCTGTGCAAGCGCCGTGGGGGTAACGATGGTCAATAGGGCGGTAAGCGCCGTTGGGCCGAATACCTTGGCCGCGATTGTATATAGGTGCACCTTTTGTTCTGTTTTCATTCCCACATCCCCCTCGGTTTTCCTCTATTCCATTATATTAATGATTCAGCGAAAATAAAAACCAAAAACCTGACGGAACCGATCATTTTCTAAATTTAACCACTAGAACTGAATTTTCATCAATGAATAAACTTGATTTGCATTTAAATCCTAAGTTTATTTAACAAATTTTTGACGATAAGGCCGGTTTACGACTTTAAGCTTTAACAAAACGCTCCTTTGTGGTATCAAAATGGTCGGACCAAAAATTTTAATCGAATAAAGCGGGTTCACCACTGATCCCGCTTTTTTTTTATTATTTTGAAATTTTATGAAAAATGAAACTCAACTCAGCACTCATGCGCCCGATTTAGAATCGGAATTGGACACGCCTCGCGGACTCACTCCACAAGAGCGGCTGATCTCCTTTTTAGAAAGCACCTTAGCCTCGATTCACTACGAGCTCGTTTCCATTGAGATCATCAATCAGCGCCAAAAAACACTCCGTATTTTTATTGATAAATTATATAAAGCTTCCTCCGATGGAATGTGCGCAGGCGTTGGAATCGAAGATTGCGTCGAAGTGACTCACTTTTTAGATTCACCCTTAGAACAAAACAAAGACGTTGAAGCGATCTTTAAAGGCCCCTACGAGCTTGAAGTGTCTTCCCCCGGAATTGACCGCCCCTTAAGAAAGCCCCAAGACTACACCCGCTTTGCAGCACAAATTGCCCGGATTCATACGCTAAGGCCCCTAACGGCGCTGGAAGCACAAGCCGAAACCTATTGCGCAAAAAACCCGAAACAAAAAAACTTTTATGGAATTTTGCGTGGCTTCGAGGCCCCTGCAGTTTTGTTTGGCGTCGTGCCGGAAGACGGCACGCTAAAAAGCCAAAAAGGAAAAAAGAGAATCGATACCACCTTGCCCCTTAAAAATGAAACGCTCATTCGGATTCCGCTTGGGCTCATTTCAAAAGCAAATTTAGAACCCGTTTTAGAAAATGAATGAAAGTGAGTGAGCGACTATGAACCTAAGTGAATTGAGCAGAGTAATTGAATCCGTAGGCCGTGACCGTGGAATTAAACGCGAAATTATTGTGAGCGCTATTGAACAAGCGATCCTGGCTGCGGCCCAAAAGAAGTACGGCCCTCACGCCATCCTTGAGGCTCACTACAACGACGAATCGGGCGAAGTAGACTTGTTCCTGTTCAAAAAAGTAGTGGATAGCGACGATGATATGCTCGAAGAATCCGAAGAAATCAAAGTTCAAGAAGCGCTCGAGCTTGATCCGCAGGCCCAAATTGGCGACGAACTGGGCGTGAAAGTAGAAACTCCCGACTTCGGCCGGATTGATGCCCAAACCGCAAAGCAAATTATTTTCCAAAAAGTGCGCGATGCGGAACGCGACATTATCTTTAACGAATACTTGCCCCTAAAAGGCGAAGTGGTTTCAGGAATTGCTCGCCGCATGGAGCGCGGAAACTTAGTCATTGATTTAGGGAAGACCGACGCACTCCTTCCAAAAAACGAAATCATCCCTGGCGAAATTTACAAGCCTGGCGACCGTGTTCAGGCCCTGCTGGTGGATGTGGTGACGACCACCAAAGGTCCCGCTCTTTATATCAGTCGCACCAGCCCTAAATATTTGATCAAACTATTGGAAGCCGAAGTGCCCGAAATCCGCGATGGAATCATTGAAGTCAAGGGCTGCGCCCGTGAGCCAGGCTCGCGCGCAAAAGTGGCCGTGGTTTCAAAAGACCGCGACATCGATCCCGTAGGCGCTTGCGTGGGAATGAAGGGTGTCCGTGTGCAACAAGTGCGTTCTGAACTGAAGGGCGAAAAAATCGATATTATTCCTTGGTCCGACAACCCCATGGTTTTTGTAAAAGAAGCCTTAGCCCCTGCAGAAATTTCTTCCATTCGGGTAGAAGACCGCGCCAAGACCATGGAAATCATGGTTGAAGACAGTAAACTTTCAGTGGCCATCGGCAAACGCGGCCAAAACGTCCGCTTGGCTGCCCAAATTACGGGCTGGAAGTTAGACGTGATCTCGAAAACCAAACTTCAAAAACGAATGCTTGATGCAGTAACGAACTTAGTCAATATCGAAGGATTAAGCGAAACGGTGGCGCGCGGCTTGGCGCAAGCAAGTATTCTAAATATTAGACAATTGGCCGATGCCACGTTGGACTTTTTGGTCCGCGTCCCCGGATTAGATGACCGCGAAGTTGCGCAACGGTTCAAGGACAAAGCCCAAGCATTAGTGAACGAAGGGGCACCGTTTGTGAATGGAATTTCATCGGCAGTTTCAGTGGGTGGCCCACAACCGGAAGCACAAAGTGCCCACGCAGCGACCGATCAAAAGCTACGCGAAATGATTCAACAATCTGAAGGAGAATCTTCGAATGACAGAGCGTGAACCCATCAAGGTATATGAGCTCGCCAAAGAGCTCGGCATTGACTCGATATCCCTCGTGGATAAATTAAAGTCACTTGAAATTCATGTTAAAAATCACATGAGTGAACTGTCAGATCATGACGTTGAGCGCGCCCGTTCTGTTCTTAAAGCTGGCTCTAAGTCTGGCGCCGATGCGTCTGGCGATAAAGCCAAAGGAGCGGTAAAAAAGGTCGTGAAGCGAAGCACTTCTGCTGGACAAGCTCCCGCTTCTTCAGCCGAACCCAGCGCTAAGGCTGCTCCCCAAAAAACAAGTGCAAGCACAAGTTCAAAACCAACGACGGCAATTCGGAAAAAAGCTGCGCCATCCCCGTCGCCGGCTCCTGCAGAGAAAGCAGCAGCCCCTGGCAGCACTGGTATTGATTCTTCAAGCTCTTCGACGGTCATCCGCAGGCGCGCACTATCCGATGGCGCTATTCAAACCGTAACTTCAACGATCTCCACGACGACAGGGACAGAGGCAAACAAAGTTGATGTGAAAAAGTCAGCACACGATTTGCCCGAGGAGCATTTCACTCCCCAAGAAGAAGTGAGAACTGCGCCAGAGCCAGAACAAACTGCTTCGGTGCCAGAAGTCAATCCTACGGAAGAACTTGTTGCACAACAAACCGAACCTACCGTGCATACACAGGCTACGGCCGCTCCTGCAGCGCCCCAAGCGGCAGCACCCGTTCCAAGCAAGCCCACTTTAAATTTTGCAACTCCCACCAAGCCTACCTCTAGCGGATTAAACATCATTGCTCCGCCCGTTACCCAACAATCGGTGCATCGTTCGGGCGACACGGTCGAAACCGTGCGCACAGAAACTAAAACCGAAGGTGGAAAAACAACGACCTCCATTATTCGTCGAACAGAAATTACAACACTCACCACCTCAAGCTTAAAAGACTCGGGGCGCAGAACAGGTGGTTTAAGAATTATCGAGCAGCCGTCTCCGATCAAACCTTCGGCGCGCCCGAGCCCCATTGGTGCCCGTCCAATCCCCACCCCGAAATCACCGGCGGACATTGAAGCAGAAAGTAAAAAAGGTGGATTTAAGTCGGACCGAGACAACCTAAAATTTGTTCGTGTAGATAAAGAAAACTTAGACCGAATGGCCGAAGAAGAAGCCCGCAAACGCGGTCCTCGGATTGGCGAAACGGAAATCAAACCGGAAGATGTAAAATTCTCTGATTATCGCAAAAAAGAGATGATCTTCATTCCTAAGAAAAAGAAGGCACCTGTGGGCCGAGATGTAAAAAAGACGAACATTACTGTAGCCGCCGCTCATAAGCGAGTAGTCGAGATGGGTGAAACGATCAGCGTTGCCGAGCTTGCCCAACAGCTGAGCGCAAAATCGGCCGACGTGATCAAAAAATTAATGATGATGGGCCAAATGGCCACCTTGAACCAAGCCTTGGACGGCGACACCGCCACATTAATTGCAAATGAATTTGGTTACGAAGTCAAAAACATTGCTTTCAAAGAAGAAAGCGTCCTGAATCCAGATGCAGACCAACCTCAGGACTTAGAGCCTAGACCTCCGGTCGTGACCATCATGGGTCACGTCGACCACGGAAAAACCACTCTCTTAGATTCGATACGCGAAGGCAATGTAGCTGCAGGCGAAGCAGGCGGGATCACTCAGCACATCGGGGCCTATACCATCACCAAAGATGGAAAAATGATTACGTTTATTGATACTCCTGGCCACGAGGCGTTTACCACCATGCGCGCGCGCGGTGCAAATGTGACCGACATTGTGATCTTAGTCGTCTCGGCCGATGACGGGGTTATGCCTCAAACACGCGAAGCTTTAAGTCATGCCAAAGCCGCAGGGGTACCGATTATTGTTGCCGTTAATAAAATTGATAAGCCGGGCGCTAACCCGGAAAAAATTAAGCAAGCATTAGCCGAGCTAGATCTCTTGGCCGAAGATTGGGGCGGAGACACGATGTATGTGCCCGTCTCTGCCTTAAAGAAAACGAATTTGGATAAATTGCTTGAGTCCATTTTGTTAGTCGCTGAAGTTCAAGACTATAAAGCCAACAAAAAAGCACCGGCCAGAGGCGTGGTCCTGGAAGCCAGGATTGAAAAAGGACGTGGCCCAGTAGCAAGCGTGCTCGTTCACCGGGGGACTCTGAAGCAGGGTGATATTCTGGTTACTGGAAGTGTTTGGGGTCGCGTTCGTGGAATGGTGAACCACCTTGGAGAAAGCATTAAAGAAGTTTTCCCAGGAATGGCCGCGGAAGTTCAAGGTTTAGATGGCGTTCCGAATGCCGGTGACCGCTTTGATACCGTGAAAGACGAAAAAGCGGCTACCGAACTGACCGATCATCGAAAACAAGCGTTGCGTGAAAAACAGCAAAAATCATCGAAGACTTCACTCGAGGACTTTTTTGCAAAAACCAATGCGTCCGACACGAAGGAACTTAGAATTGTTCTAAAGGCCGATGTGTTTGGATCGGTAGAAGCCGTTCGCGAAAGCTTGCTCAAGCAGGCGACCGAAAAAGTAAAAGTGAAAGTTCTTTATTCGGGTACCGGCGGGATCACCGAAAGCGACGTCATGTTGGCAAATGCTTCGGATGCGATCATTATTGGGTTCAATGTTCGTCCGGAAACAAAAGCACGCCAAATCGCTGAAAGTGAACAAGTTGAAATTAAATGTTACAGCATCATTTACGAACTCCTTGACGATGTTAAAAAAGCGATGGGTGGGTTACTCGATAAGAAAAAAGTGGAGACCTATTTGGGCCGAGCCGAAGTTCGACAAACCTTTACGGTTCCAAAAGCAGGAACTGTTGCGGGCTGTTCGGTGGTCGATGGGAAAATCATCCGCAATGCAAGCGTCAGACTACTGCGCGACAGCCGGATCATTTATGACGGAAAGCTTTCAAGCTTAAAACGTTTTAAAGATGATGCAAAAGAAGT
>CAIMNF010000101.1 GCA_903842755.1 Oligoflexia bacterium | reverse complement strand
GTGGCAGCGGCTTCGATTGTCATGTATCCGCTGATTGAGGTTAAATCACGGAAATTGATCCTCAACCAATTAGATAAATTGAGTTTCGTTGGCTTGAAAAGGCAGACAAGAGATGCTTGACACCTTTGGTATTTTGTTTGTTTGCCTCACGGCAATTGCTGTAGCATTCCGCGCTGCAAAACTCGATGACGGAACGCCGGGGTCTGAAGCGGTCGAAAATGCTCCAGACGACCGCCGGGCGAAAATTCGATGGGCCCGTCGACCCGAATTTTCCAGCGACTCTGCTCTCCCGAATATCCTCTCCTATCGAAAAAAGAAGGGATAAAGCGCCGGGCTCGCTGATTTCGAGTGACTGACGCATGCCAATTCCGCCAACAAAAGCAAATGATTTAACATTCAAGCTGAAAATCTGAGGCGTCGATGCGAGATATTGTCATTTTACTCACACTTGCATTTTATTTGTATTTTGGGCTCAAGAAGCCGTTCATCTTGTACCTTGGCTGCGTATGGGTAGATTTTTTCTCGCCTGAGCAATTGACCTTTGGCTTCCTGAGCAAGTTTCCACTTTCGTTCTGGTCCATTTGCGTCACGTTGGGGTTTTATGCACTCGTCGACAGGGATTTCCGTCCAAAGCCCTTTTCATATTTCAGAACATGGCTGATCGTGATGCTGGGCATCTGGCTGACGCTCACAACACTGTGGGCGGAGTTTCCGGTCGAGGCCTGGGCCAAATGGAACTGGGCAGTCAAGTCCGTTGTATTCGCAATTACTGTACCATTTTTCATCAGATCTCGAGTGCAGATTGAAGCATTTATGATGACTATTGCCTGTTCCATATCAGGCGACATTATTGCCAGAAGTGTAAAGATGCTCCTCAGCGGTGGCGGATACGCTTTTCAACACGGACTACATCAGGGAAATGCCGGCATCGCTGAAGGGTCTACGTTTTCTGCCGTTTCCATGAGCCTGATTCCAATATTTTTATACTTCGCGAAAAATTCAATTCTGTTCAAAGGCCGCCTCTTCCGATTGACCTTTTACGCATTTGTACCGCTTTGCGTGTTAGCGGCGTTTGATACGTTTGAACGGACCGCTGTGGTGACTTTGGGCGCCTTGATCGTATTCGCAGCTTGGCAAAATAGAAGGCGGCCGTTGAACCTTGCTGCAGGCGCCAGCGTACTGTTCCTAAGCTATCTCGGCGTTGTGAATTTCATGGGGGCGGGATGGATCAACCGTATGAGCACAACAGTGGATTCAAACGAAAGCTCGTCGCAAGGCAGGCTCAAGGTTTGGAACTGGACTATCAACTATGCCAACAATCATCCGTTTGGCGGGGGATTCAATGTCTATCTCGGGGATGGATCCGCTATACACTCAGATTTCCCGATCGCATTTCACAGCATCTGGTTTGAAGTTCTGGGTGAACAGGGCTGGGTTGGTTTTATTATTCTTTTAAGCCTAATCGGCCTTTGTGTGTCTAACCTTGTGGGCGCATTCAAGAGCGCCAAGAGCCAATCCGACGCCAACTGGATTCAACCCACAGCGCTCGCCCTGGTGGGATGTCTTTTTACCTATCTGATTGGCGGAAGTTTCGTCGGAATCGCGTATCAACCAATGCTTTGGTACATTCTGATGTTGTCGGTCGCTGTGAGCGAATGCGCCCGACGGTATCGGGACGGAGGGGCAGAGCCGTTAAGGCTCGCCCCCCGCAAGCGCTGGCCTCTAGGCTCCAAACCCAACCAGCCTATTGATTTATATTGGCGAAACATGATTCGATT
>CAIMNF010000100.1 GCA_903842755.1 Oligoflexia bacterium | reverse complement strand
TTATCCCGGTCTGAAATTTTAAATTCAGGACTATTCCATAACGAGCGAATTTCCATGTCAAAACGCTCTTCTTGTTCGCTAACACTCTCAAGGGCCAAGGTTCGCGCCAATGCGTTGGCAAGCTCACGCTGGCCAAGCTCATTCACTTGGCGATAGGGCTCCACAATCTTCATCGCTAAAGATTTCAAGTCCTGCTCCACCGCAAATTTCGCAAGCCGCATTCGTAAATCATCCGCCACGGGATCATGCGAGGGGAGTGGTAAATAGTCTCCGTACTTTTCGTAGAGAGAAATCGCATTAAAGCCATTTTTTGTGGTACTTCCGGGCGCAAAACCAAACCCCACCACGTTTTTGGTGATGGGCCCAAACTTGCCGGCGTGGGTGGAGATCGCCATGGCTGAATCCATAAATCTCACGCCTTGCTCGTCATAAACTTGATACATGCCCGTTTGGACATAGAAATCGTAAGTCAAGGAATTCGTCATTACCCATGCACTAAAATTCTTGCTATTACTCACTTCTGGCTTTTGCTGACCTACGGTAGCCGTTCCCAGATTAACCATTTCAGCGCCGATTTTACCGCTGCACGTTCCATCCGTAGACGAATATACTTCTAGACGATGTTGCATGGATCGATCACGACCTAACGTTAGAATCTGCTTGATGTCGCTATTAAATGTTTTTGCGCTGGCTTGAGTACAATTGGCCCATGTTCCATGCATCGCAAACGGTAACTCTTCACCCGCTTCCGCATGAAGGACATTTGTTCCTAGCGGAACAGGAGCGAATCCTTGGGGATCCAATTTCCGTGGGCCGAATTCGTTTTCCCGAGTTGCAAGATCAAACCCCTGGAAATCCCCATGCGGCAAGCCAAATAAAATGCCTGGATTCGCAGGATCAATTGCGATGATTCCATAATGGTAAGAGCGCGAGGTCTCTTCCAAATCCTTACTCATCAAACGCTTAATTCCGCCAATCATGGCCGTCTCAATGAGTTTTCTTACCTCGACCGAGGGATTAAACCTTAAATGATATAACCCGGTATCAATCGCCCGTTCGTCTTTATTAAAGGAGAGTAAAGCACGCACTTGAGTTAACCCAATCAGTTCTCGCAGCCCGGTTACATAAAAAGTAGAGCTATCATGAATATCGTCGAGGTCCAATGAATCCATGAACCGATCCATCCCCGCAAGATCAAATCCGCCATGTTTTCCGCAGGGTAGAATGCGCAATCGCGCAATCGTCGCACCGGGAGTCATGGGGTAGCTGTTAATCGTTTCCATAAACGAATTCTCCGCCATGGCCGGAGTGAGCTTCTGTTGGAGCGCCCGAACTTCGGCTTGGCGTAAGGTCGCACGCCAGGCGGTGGGTTGATTCCGCCCGTACTCTAAAAATTTTCCGTACATTTCCTCACTTTGCTTGTACTCCTCTAAATTAAAAAACGATTCGGCAAGATTGAGCAACACCTGAGGAAAACGCGAAAGCTGATCTTTAAATTTCTTAATAGCTTGCGAATAACTTTGCATGGCAATTGCAAACTGCCCCCGCTCGAACGCCAGGTCACCTACTTTAAAGGCAGCTTCGGCTTGAATATTTGGCTTCGGTGCATGTTCTGCAACCCATTCGTACTCTCCCTTGGCCTGTTCGTATTGCCGGATTTGAAAGAGACATTCCGCCATCCCATAGCGGAATAGCCAGATCAGCGGGTGCTTTGGAAACTCCCGCTTAATCGTGGAAAACGCCTCAAGGGCCATCAACCACTCACCCTTACGATACCCTTGCACCGCTAAGAATGCGGCAGCTTGAAGTCCAGGCTCAGTCCCACGCGCGCTCTTCGACAACAGGCGAAGAACTTCTTTCCCTTGATCCTCTAGCCCTAATCGATAAAAAGAGCTGGCCTTTAAAAAAGTCATTTCATTCAGATACTTTGATCGAGGGTACTCTTTCCCTAAAAAATCTACCGTGCGAATCACCAGGGCGTGTTTATTATCCCGACTCAGTTTAAGAGCGAGCCGAACCATGTCGGATTCCTCGTCCTTGCCCTTTGGTTCAACATAATCGAACCGATGATCCGGAATTAATTCGGGGAAATACGCGGAAAAACTGAGCATAGGATGATCGGTGCGATATTTAATCAATACGGTATTCGTGCGATCAAACGGCAAGTCACAAAAAAGAAGGGCGTTTTTTGCCTCTTCCATTCTCTTGACGCGTTCGAGTCTCCGCTCTTCCTCTTTTAAGATGAGAGCGTCTCTTTCGGCTTCTTCTTTTTTAATCGCGTCGTGTTTCTGCTTCACCGCAGCTTCGGCAACGGTCAGTCCCTTTTTGTACCAAAAATCTAGAACAAATTTTCCCTGTTCGTTTTGCCTAAAATCAAAATGTTCCATTGCAGGTTTAGCATAGGCGTTCGGTCCTTTGGGAAAAACGTATTTGCCCGTGATTTTTACACCGTTTTTTTCTTCTTTTACCGAAATTTTTCCAACGCGACTGTCCTTCAGTTGGGCAACGTAGGCATTGAATGACTTTTCTTCGCCGAGCGGAACGCCCATATCCATTAAAGTAGCGTTCGGAATGAATACGGAGAACCCGCCCTTTTCTTCTTTGATTTCTGGCTTAAAGCCCTCATCTAAGCCAATAAAAACTCGGGAAAACGTATTTTGATTTTGAATGCGGAGCGCGTACTCGTAATTGCCCGACTCTTTTCCGGCAAATACAGAAGAACAAAGAGTTGGAACAAGGAGAGCTGAAACGAGCAGAAAGCGTTTTTGAATCGAATTTTTAAGCAAACTTTTCAACGCTCTTCACTCCCTTCCTAGAAGTTTACAGCCGCCCTTCTTCTTGAAGGGCCTGGTGAGCCGGCAATTTTAGACCCGGCACCTCTTTCCATGATGGCAGATTTAGCCTAGTCTGCAACCCCCTTTCAATTATTATATTCATTTTATTTATCGTAACATTTTTGACCCCCACGCCCTTCTTCGAACTCAACACTTTTCATTCAGCTAACTTGTAGCGATTACAAGCAAATTACCTTGCGGAACTGCAACAGCGGTTGGTGCATTTTACTCCAGCATTCTGCGTTTTAGAACTCAACGACCAGAAAAGGATTGGGTTTTCCATTTGGCACGAGTCCTGCTGTATCCCCTGTCAAACCGGTAAAACAAACAAACTAAAATAAAGGAAAATAAAAAATGAATACGAAAATGAAACAAGTCTTTACCCAAACCACAATCGCACTCTTCAGTATGAGCACTGCCTACGCGAGTACGTACGACCTCAAACCTGGTTGCGAAATTCAAGAATACAAAGATTCGCAGTGGATCTCTGGTGCTCATCCGGCAATCAGCGACACCAATCTTGAGCCTGAATTCAAAAATGGCAGAGCGGAATTTACCCTCAATGATCGCCGTTACTCGACCGCAGAAGATTGCTTAATCAATACCGAAAACAGAGATGATTTTCATCCAAAACCAAAAAGGGAAAAACGCGATCACGTTTATTTTAGTGTTTTAGCCGGTGCTTTTAAGCCCTTAACCAATAGCTCAGGCGCAAACACCCTTTTCGGCTACGGCGGGCGTTTTGGCGTCAACGTCGGGCATATTGGCGCCGGAAGTTTGGCGCTAGGATTAGACTATCACACAGCGACTTATTCATCGACTGACTCCACTAGTGGAATCGCGGCCAGTTCCAGTTGGAATGAATATCTTTTGCAGGTCATTTTCCGGGACATTGCTGGAACAGGCTTTTATGTGGGCCCCGAAGTGGGCTTCGTCAGCCGTTCCATTCAAATCAGCGGAGTGCCATTCGACACCGCACTTTCGGGTGCATACGGATTGGATTTTGGATACGACCTTAAACTTGCAAACTTTCTGTCAATTGGACCTGACTTTGAACTAACTTCCATCAGCCAAGCCATTAGCCCATTTGGAACCTATAAGCCACAACTATTGGGCAAAGCATCCGTCGACCTGACCTTTCACTTCTAAAGCATCTTGGGGGGCAAATTACTTAATTTTGCCCCCTCATTTTGTTTTTTAGTGAATTTTTAAGAAAGCTTCACTAAGATAGGGATATCTTAATGAAAAAGGTTCCACATCTGAACATTCCACTTGCCGTATTTTTTTTATTACTTCCCATTTCATTTTGGGGCTGCAGCACTGTGGGTCCACTGGTAGGCGAAGTAAAACCGGTGGACACCAAAGTAGACCCGACCCAAATTCCTGACCTTCACCTTCAATCTGCTGAATGGATTAAATTAACGAATCAGCCCGACTCTGCAGATGCCGAATGGCAATCTTCCCGAACGAATGCCATTATTTACATAAACTCCGCTTGCCGCGAAAACGCGGAAGAAAGCGCCGACCTCAAAATCATCACGCAAAACACCCTCTCCCAATGGGATAATTTGAAGGTGAACTCCGAAAACGCTATTACAGTATCCGGCCACCCTGGACTTGAGACTACAGGCGAAGGCACCTTCCAAAAGACCAAAGGAAAGTTTCAACTCGTCATTATTCGATCACCTCATTGCATCTATGATTTAGGCTTAGTGAGTCACCAGTCCCTTCAAAACGATCTTTTGACCTTTCAAAAATTTCGGACAAGTTTAATTTTAAAATAATCGTGATAGCCTATAGGTAACGTGATGATTAACACCATTCCCCAGCGCATTGGTTCCCAAATTTTTGCGGGTGCCCGCTTTGCAGGCGGCTTTGCTCACCTTGCCGGAAAAGCATGCACCGAATTGGTGACCGAACCCTTCCCCATGAAAGCCGTCATCGAACAAATTTATTGGATTGGAGTTGAATCTTTTGTTTTAGTGTTAATTACCGGCGTGGCCACCGGTTCCGTTATGGCCTTGCAATATGGGGTTGGCCTTATGCGATTCGGTGGAACACTTTACGTTCCTTCACTTACCGCACTTTCCATTTTGCGGGAAATGGGTCCCGTATTTACCAGTCTTTTGGTCG
>CAIMNF010000099.1 GCA_903842755.1 Oligoflexia bacterium | reverse complement strand
GGAGACTCAAGTTCCTTCTTTTGCTTCTCGTAATCGGCAATTGACCAAACTTTTGAATTTTTTCCGTGAAGAAAAAGAAACGGAATTTTTTTCGCGGCCGCAGTAAGAAGCCACTCTCTTAGAGGTGCTTGATGGGCTTGTGCAATGGTTTGAATGAGAGCTTGGTGATCGAACGGAAAGCGCCATTCGCCCTCAATCGATCGCGCTACTGCCCCTAAATATTGACCAATTGCGGGGTCTGGACAATGGTGGGCAAGGTAGGCTTTAAGTTCTTCGCGGGTGGAAAAGGTTTCCGGAAGTTTTTCAATAAAATAACTCAGCGCAAAACCCATTCCGCCGCCCCATTGTTGACTGAGCCCCAGGTCTAAAGCCAGAACTCCTTTTAGTCGGTCGGGCACGAGTGAGCTCAGGGCAAAAGCCGTTCGAACCCCCATCGAGTGTCCAATGACGTAAGCTGAATTGAGTTGTTGGTTGACCATTAGCTCCGCAACGTCTTGAGCATAGTCTAACGCATGGAATTGATTTTGTTCATTATTTGGCAGAGGTCTACTCTGGCCATGTCCGCGTTGGTCGGGAGCGATGCATTTAAATTCTGTCTCAAGCGAGGCAGCCATGGGTCGCCAAATTTGACCCGTTCCCCCTAAGCCATGAAGAAAGATCAGACAAGTGGGAGAGATTTCCGGAAAGGATGGCTGCTTTGCGGACCAATTAAAAAAGTTGAGCTTCATGATGAACTCGGATTATAGTTCGAGTGAGCAGGGCAAGCTACAAAATTTGCTAAAAATTCAACGTTGGTTAGAGGTAATTGAGCGTGTTTTCAACACAAAAACATACGGATAGTGGGTCTCCTGAGTTGGGTAATTTGCTTCCCAATGCGAATTACTTTGAACTTCCGGTACAAGAACTCCTCCGGCGCGGAAATTTACGAGTAGAGAAGTGTGAGTTGAAAGAGGCAGGCCAATTCTTTGAAATTGCGCTCGAAAAATCCAAAGTTTTGCGGGACCAAAAAAACATCTGTGATTCCCTTGCGCATTTGCTAAGGCATTCCAGTGACGTGGGTGATGAAGCTTCTACTCAGCGCTGGATTGGTGAATTAGAAATTTATCTAGCTCAAACCGAGGGCCGATTGACCCCTTACGCGTGGTACTGCAAGGGGATTGTTGCCTTTCGGAAAGCCCAATTTAAAAAAGCACAAGTGCTGTTTCATCGTTTTTGGCGTGAGATCGAGTTGGACGAAAATGCGGTAAGTGAAAATCGGATTGAATCTCACCGGGAACATTTACGCGCAAAAGCACAAGCATTGCTTGCGCTTGCTTTGGTGGCGAACGCCCAAGGAAAAATCAAACGTGCCTATTATTTGGGTGAAGTGATTTTAAATTATGCGGAGAAGGAGCAACCCCGAGCCATTCTTGCGTCGACTTACTTACTGTTGTGTCGAATTGCCGAACGGCAAAATGATCCTGTTACGGCCAGAAAATGGCTTCAGAAAGCCTTTGCAACTTCCGTTTCGGAGCACAATTGGTATCATTATTTATTTGTGCTATATGGGTTTGCGCGGGTGTGTCGGATTGAGCAAGATTTTATTCAAGCGCGGTTTTACCTAGATTTGTTGGAGAAGGCAGTTCTCCAAGAGGAGTTTAAAAACTTTCGGCAAGAAATTGCGGAAGAGCGACTCAAGCTAAACTTGCACCGAGTGGATTTGGAAATCGATTTAAATCGAAGTATTGTTCGGACCCGGGAAGGCGAGGTCAATCTAAGAAGGCAGCACCTTCTCATTGAAATTTTGCATCAGCTCGCCATCTCGCCTGATCACGGTCTCAGCAAACAAGAGATCATCGAAAAGGTTTGGCGAGAGAGCTACAACCCCGAAGCCCACGATGGAAAACTTTATTACAACATTAATCGCCTGAGAAAGGTAATTGAAGCGGATCAAAAGAAGCCACAGTATTTGATGAATTGGCGACAAGGATACCGGCTTGCGCCTGAATTAAAGGTCAGAGTCGTGAAGGGGGAATTGAGCAAATGAATAATGGCATGAGCGGTTTAGGGCGAGTTATTTTATTAGGAATAGTCGCGGGTGTAG
>CAIMNF010000098.1 GCA_903842755.1 Oligoflexia bacterium | reverse complement strand
GATCTCTTTGTGCCGAAAACGGATAGGAAGCATGAATAAATTAGCTTGTTTTGTTTTCTTTATTTTGGCTGCAGTAAACACGAACGCTCACGCACTTGAAGTGGGTGTTGAAGGAGGGCTTAATTTTTGGAGTGCTCCAACCACTTTTTCCGTTACAGCACCTGCGACGGCGACCAACGCAAATTCACCCTCAGCCGAATTTATGGGTGGAGCCTTTGCGAGTTTCGGAATTATGCCCCTGTTTGATTTAGAGGCCGGGATTTATTACGCGAATAAAAAGAATACTCAAACTTCCAACATCACCGTCAGCGGAAGTACGACGAGCACGGTGAGCGTGAATACTGCTTCCTCTTACCTTTTTCCTGTACTTTTAAGGACCAACTTTTTGCCGTTCGTTAATGCAGGCGCGGGCGTGTATTACGAAGCCGGCACGGGCAACGTGACGAGCAATGGGGTTTCTGAGAGCTACAGTGCAGCGGGATTGAAACAGAGCGATTTTGGACTGTTGGTTTCGGGCCAAGTTAAGCTTCCCATTGCACCACTGATTCATGTTTTGCTCGATGCCCGCTACTTGCTTGGATTAACCGAACAGTCCACTAATTCCGCTTCTTATTCGACTAAAAATAGGTACGTCCAATTAATGGGTGGCGTCACGTTTGGGTTCTAGTTCCCAATGAGACGAGCGTCCCCAGCCAAAATCCAAAATTAAAGCCCAGGTGAATAAGGGTTGGGGAGAGGACAGAGCGCGACTGCGACCTGCGCATCCCGACGGCAATTCCCAACAGGACCACATAGAAGGTTTGGTAAAGGACAAAGGTTTTGTAGGCGTCTGGAACGGTCCAGAAGGCTAGTCCGTGCCCAGCCGCGAATAAAAGTGTTGTTGCTGCAATTACCCCGCGGTCCGAGCCCAAGAGAACTTTACAGGGCTCCCAAAGTGCCATTCTGAAAATACTCTCCTCAAGTACGGGCCCAAAAAAGAGAAGTAAAAAAAGAAGCTCCTTGGATGTAAAATCGAAAGGCACGGTGAGGTGAAATTGTCCTGCCGCCTTAAAAATGAAAAATCCTGAGCAGATCGCGATCAAAGTTCCGAGGTAATCTCCCAAGGATAATGGTGAGAACCATCGAAAAGACTTTCGATAAATCAATGCGGCTGCAGCAACAAATACCGTCTCAAACGCGTATGAATAATATTCGGATAGGGTTTGCCAGAACGAAGCATCAAGCCCCATTCGGACAATAATATAAGCGAAAAGAAAAGCAATTGCGATTGGCTTGCTCGTCGATTTTGAAGCGTTCATTTTTTTATTATTTCATACTTTTAAAATAATACCCTTCAAATTCTTGGCGTGGGTCTGATGCGGTTGATTGACAATCCAAGAATAGATTAAATCGGGGTCCCAAAATTGAATACCCTGGCTGGCTTCTCCCCGTTGACTCCAAGAAAGTCCCTCGGTCGTAAAACAAATGCGTCTGACCAAGTTTAAAAATCCCACAGGGGGGTGGCCAAGGCTTGGACCGAGCCAGCGGCTTGAAACCTTTAATTCTCTGCACCACGACTGCCTCATTTCTGAGGTCAGAACCCCGCATTTCTCTAGGACTGCAATTCCAAAAGAAACGCAGCCGGCCCCTTCGTCGCGGAGCGGATTTTGCCATAAACCGTATTTTCTAAACTGACCTTGATTAAACCACAACGCTAAGAACTCGCACCCCCGCTGATATTGTTCGGGAGTGAGGTCAAAGACCATGTAGCCTAGCTTTCTCTTTTGTCCATGAAGGGCTAGGTCTGCCAAGACGTCCGCTGATTTCTCCACTCGCCCGCGAAAGGTTTTGAATAAAAAGCTAAAGCCCTGCCGACCTACCGTTAGTTCACGGAGAACTTGAGTATTGGTTTCTCCGGTCACCCCGGTGGCCACTTCCGCCTTGCCATTTTTTCGGAGCTCAACTGCGACGTGACCAATATAATGCCGTTTGCCTGGTACTAAGTAATTGATCGTGGAGGTGAGTAACCCCCGCGGCGAACTCCAATCAAATCCAAACGGCGAGGGAATGACATAAAGAATCAGAGTGTGGGAATTTTTTTCGTTAGAGTTTAAATGCGGGGCTAATCCTACCCGGGGATACCTGGTCTGCTGCGATACATACCCGGGAACCCACTCGTGGACCGGTTGATCAATCATTCGGCGGATCATGCGTCGAATTTCTAGACTGGAATTTGGAAAATATCGCTGATAACTCTTTAGGTTTTGCAAACGCCTGTGGCCTCGTTTTAACCGGCTTGATCCGTATGCGTTGAACGAAAAAAAATTTCCAGACTCTACCATTTGGAGCAGGTCTTGCACAGTAAGTCCGTCTGCGCGGCATCGCTCCAACGTCATTCGGTAACACCGCAACCAGTAGCGTTCCGCAATTTGATGCCTTCGATTAGCCCCCTTTACCCAGAGTTGAATCCAGTTTTGTGCAACCCATTGAGGGGAAATCGAACTTTCGCCACGGAGAAAGGAAAGGGCAATGTAATTGACCATCTCTGATAGGGTACAGGTCAATTGGTCCTTAAAACTGGCCTAACCAAAATTTAATCAAAATCTGATCGATTACTGAATTCCCTGCCCAAAGCGATTCCCCCGGAACGACCACTTGGAATCAAATCCAAATCGAAAAGAAAGCCAAATCACAAAGGCTTTTCCGCGAACGGAAGGAAAAGGGATTACTCCAAAGTTACGGCTGTCTTTGGTGTCATCGCGGTTGTCGCCCAGAACAAAATAATTGTTTTGCTCGACTTTTACTTCGAGGGGTTTTTGAGGTTCAAAGGTCGAATCCTCAATCACATAATACGCTGCGGAGTCGCCGTACGACTCTTGGTAAAGCTTGAGTTTCGATTTGTCGTATCGATCTTCTGGATCAAATCCAGGTTGGTTGAAAACCGCATCGCGTTCGGGTGGCAAGATTTCTGTTTTTTTAACAGCAATTCCATTGATCGATAGTGTTTTATTTTCGTAGCGGATTCGGTCTCCGGGTAAACCCACGACTCGCTTAATGTGCATCGTCTCTTGTCCGGGCTCGGGCGTCGTGAAGATGATCACGTCTCCACGGACAGGGCCCCGGCGGCCACTGATTATTTTTGGCTCGGAAGCCCACGATTCACTAAAAGGAATATGAAGTCCATATTCCATTTTATTCACAAACAAAAAATCGCCTGTTAATAAACCGGGGAGCATGGTTCTGGTGGTGATGCGAAACGGTTCCACGATCGAAGACCGAACTGCTAAGATAACAGTCACCACACCCACAAGGATCGGTAATTGGAGCCGGTAAAAAGATCGGTCAAACTTCATGAGTACCCTTTGCTAGAAAATCTTAACTTTGATGCCTTCTTTTTGGAAAAAAGCTTTGATTCTTTCTTCGTCGAGAGGCTCTAACCGCCACAATAAATCGTGCAGCAGCTTTAGGGATTTTTGGCCTTCGGGAGAACGAGTGGTTTTCGTGACTTCTCGAATGTCCGTCGTGAGTTCCATGAGATTGCTAATCAACTGAGTCAGGTCTTTAGAGAGGAGTTTGCTTTTATCTACATTTTCTAAAACCCGATTTAAATTACCGCTCAATTTGTAAAGTAGTTCTATGGAGTGTCCGATGTCGCCCTTATTTTGCTCGATCAGCTCTTGAATTTTTCCGGCTAAATTAAAACTCTGAGAAATGAGCTGGTCGATTCGCGGTGGGTCTACACCGGCGATGGTTTCTCCGGGCAAGAGTCGCGGTGAATCCAGTGTTCCTGGAGTGATTTCGATATACCGTTCACCAATCAGGCCCGCTAAATTGACATAAAAGTGGGAGTTCTTACGAATTCCTGGGAGGGCATCTTTTTTGACTGAAATTTTTAATTTCACCGGTGTGTAGGCCAGCTGGTTTTCCTGATCAGCGCTCCCGGGTTCCTTCTGAGAAACCTCTTGATGGGGAGCGGCAGCAAAGAATTCAATTTCTTCCACTTTACCGACTTTAATTCCCGAAAGGCGCACATGGGATCCGAGATCGATTCCGCCCGCAAAATTATAAGTTACGTAAAAGTAGTTTTGTTGGGTGAAGGGGTTCTTAAATCCAAGGAGCCAAGCAAAACCCAATGCGATTACGATGGTGGTGGTGACGAGAGCGCCTACCTTGGCTTCATTTGTCCATTTCATTGCCTCTTGATCGTAACTCCTAATTTAGAATAATGCACTAAAAAATGCGGTTAAGACGAAGTCTAGGGTGATCACCGATAGTGTGCAGGCGACCACGGCATCGGTAGTTGCCTGTCCGACACCTTGGGCTCCGCCATCACAGGTCAGGCCGTATGCACACGCAATCGGGGGAATGATCATCCCAAAGACTGCCGCTTTGGAAATTGCACAAATTAAATCGACCGAGTTTATAAACTGAGTCATCGTGTTCAAGTATTCCTCTGAATTAAAATGGTACTTCGTTACGGCGGTAAACATGGCGATTCCAAGGGTGATGGCAATCGAAATGACCGTCAGACAAACTGTTGAAAAGATACAAGCAAGCCAACGGGGATAAACGTGGTAAGACACCACGTCGATTTTCAAAAGCCGGAACGCATCAATCTGTTCAGTGATGCGCATACTTGCAAGCTCGGCAGTGAGGGATGCTCCCACTTTGCTCACCATCAGTAAAGCAGGGATTGCCACACCTAATTCCCGAAGCACAAATTGCCCCGTAAAGCCCGGGATCATAGAAACATTGCTTAACGCAAAGTCCATGTGCCACGCAATTTCCCCGGTCATTACCAAGCCTGTAAATCCGGTGGCGAGCGAAATAATCGGCAAGCTGCCTAGCCCCAAGTTTTCGATCGCTAAATAAGTTTCTTTTTTTCGATGAGGCCCGGTGGAAGTCTGTGCAAAGCAGCGCCTGAATAAATGGACTGCTAAGATAAATGCATCGAGGTGTTTTCTAAAAGCAGCGCGTTTCATGAGGTCACCCACTGTAAGAAGTCATGAATCCATTCCAGCAGACTGGAAGAAATAAAATTTGCAACCACAATGTAGACGTTAATGTAAATGGCCGAAGCGGTAACCGCTTTGCCAACGCCGCGGGCACCGCCCGTTGCGGTATATCCTTTGTAGGTCGAGACCGTTGCCACAATCGTGCTAAAAATTGAACAGCGAATAAAGCCTTCAAACAAAGTCCATAACCCCACAAACCGAGGGATGGACAGGATGTATTCGTAAAGATTCATTCCCGAAAAAAAATCAGCCACCAGAAGGGATCCCATCACCGATACGGCTAGCCCAATGGCCAGCAAAAAGAGCGAGGAAATTACAATCGCAAAAAAGCGGGGAATAATGAGGTATTGGATGGAGTCGGTGCCCAAACTTTCGATTGCATCAATTTGCTCGGTGACCCGCATGTTTGCGAGTTCTGCAGTGGTGTAAGCGCCCACTTTACCTGCGAGTAGAAAAGAAATAATCAATGGACCAATTTCGCGAATAGTCGCAGAAGTATTGAGTCCCCCCAGAAGGGATTGTGCATCGAAGCGCCTGAGCATGGATTCAAATTGAAGGACTAAAATGGCCCCCACAAATAGCCCCGCAAAAATAATCGTACTCATTGCCCGAGTAGATACTGCCACAATTTGGTCCGTGATTGCCGATTGATACCCCGTAATTTTACGGGTCGAGTGAAAAATTCTGTACAAAAAGGAGCATGCCCCGCCGAGTTCATGCATCTGCTGATAAATGACCGAGTAGCCTTTTTGATAACTTCCGGTGACCGCTCCTCCTAATCCTTCGAGTGTTTGGAGTGGAGTGTTCCTTAAATTACGCATGTGATGGACTCCATCCCGGGGGAAGTAGCGAAAGTGTTTCCTTAAAAAATTCTTCCACCAAAGGAATTTTACTTTGAGCAACCACTTTGGGCGCAGCCATGAGTAAAACTTTACCTTGGTCTAGAAACAGGATTTCGTCAGCGATGGAAAGGGCGCAGGCCATATCGTGCGATACGATAATGCTTGTGACGTTCAGTTCGCGCGAGAGCTCATAGATTAGGCTATTGATGGAGCTGGTGCTTAATGGATCTAAGCCAGTGGTGGGCTCATCGAAAAGCAAGTATTCGGGTTGAGGGGCTAGGGTCCTGGCCATTGAAATCCGCTTTTGAACTCCATAAGAAGTCTCATTGGGAAAGAGTTCTAAAACATCTTTTTCTAGATGGACTAATTTCAGGGTATCAAACACTCTTTTTTCAATTTCCGATTCCGTGAGTGCCCGACCCATTTTTTTTTGGTACTGAGGTGTTCTTAAGCCAAACGCTAAGTTCTCAAAATTGGTCAACGAGTCTAAGAGTGCGGGATGTTGAAATACCATTCCACATTTTTGTCTGACCAACGTAAGCTCGTCGATTCGCTGGGGAGAATGCAACGCACTCACCTCAAAATGGTCCACGAAAATTTTACCGGAATCCGGAGCGAGTACCCCAATCAAATGTTTGAGGGTAACGGATTTTCCCATGCCACTTTTTCCAAGAATAAATAAAATTTGCCCTTTTTTGACTTCAAAAGAGACTTGGTCGAGGACTTTCTTTGGCCCAAAGGATTTACTGACGTTTTCAAATCGAATACTCAAAGGGATGCCCCTTTTGCCGTGGGCTGTAAGAGTGCGCTTGAGTAAATAAACTGATGAATGATCGGGTCAGAGGTGTTTTTCACTTCGGCCGGAGTGCCGACCGATTGAATCGATTTTTGCGCACAATAAAAAATCCGCTGTGAGACCTGGTATGCCCGTTGAAGATCATTCGTGACCATAACCAAGGTGGTTTTGTTTTGTTGGTGAAGTGTTACCATCAGGTCCGCAATTGCCCGTGAAGTGATGGGGTCTAGGCCAGCGGTGGGTTCGTCGTAAAGAATGATTTCGGGCTCAATGATTAAGGCGCGAGCAATTCCTAGGCGCTTTTGCATTCCGCCCGAGATTTCGTCCGGAAAAAGATTTGCAGATTCTGCCAAGCCGACCGCGCTCAGCATCCGGAGTGCGCGCTGTTGGGCATCGGCGCCGGTGACTCCTAACGTCTCTTCCAGCGGAAGGAGTAAGTTTTCCATTAAAGAAAAACTGTCAAACAATGCATTTTTTTGAAATAACATGCTTAGGCGGTTCGATTGAACCCGAATTTTTCCGTGGGTAGGGATGAGTAACCCCGCGATGAGCTTTAACAGAATGCTTTTTCCAGAACCCGATGGCCCAATAATGCTCACCGCTTCATGACGAGCGATGCTTAAGTTAATGTTCTCTAATATGGTGCGCGGATTTTTTTTACGGTCATGAAAAGTGATGCTGAGGTCCTTGAGTTGAATCACGACTAGAGTGTTTCATGAAAATAAGGTTTCTAAAAGAGGGATCAAAACGTCTTGGGCTTGGAGTTTGGCGTTTAGACTTAATCCAACCCATTTTCGCTTTTCCGCTATTTTTTCAATGAAATGACT
>CAIMNF010000097.1 GCA_903842755.1 Oligoflexia bacterium | reverse complement strand
CGGAATCAGTAAGTTTTTGCGGGTCAGGGGGTGTTGTAATTCGATAATCGTTCCAATGAAGGTGTTGTCTCTGACGCCGATGATCTTCACTTTTCCAAAAAGATCATAAATAAATCCGACCCGGCCATCCCGGTGCGAACGAATTTTCTCGGGCCCGGCGGTAATGGAATAGGTGGTGCCTACCTGGATCGACTCATCGGCTTTAATAAAGACCTGCTCACCCAGAAATACATGTTCATATTCGGTGCGGGCAGCGACGATTTCCCCTTGGATGGCTAAGCGGTCAGAAGCGATGGTCGCCGTCATTGGGGTTTTGTTGACAAACCTTTTTTGAACTTTACTTCGCTTATCAAATCCTAATTGATCCACTTGTTTTGGAACGGTAAAACTATAGCGCTCCCAACTCTGTAAGGGAAGGAGACGCCACTCTTCGGATGAGTGATTTTTTTGGGACTTGGAGTGATCAGAACGAGACGGTGAGATGACTTCTGCGGCGGCTGCACTCACGGTAACTGCTTCATTAACTGCTTCATTTCTTTTTTCGAAAAAAGTAGCTTGTTCTGCAGTGATGAGCTTTAATTTTTGGCCGGGATAAATTAAATTTGGGTTTTTGATCGAATTTTTATTGAGCTCATATAGATCATGCCACTTTTCAAGGTTGCCCCACTTTTGTTTGGAGATTGCAGAGAGGGAATCCCCCGGGACGATCAGATAGGTATCCTCATCAGCTGCAACGGTCAGAGCATGTAAAGCAAGACTTAAAGAAATTCCCTGAAGGATTCGCTTCATGGGTGGGCGTCCGATTCTTCCACCACGGGTTCGGCTGGATTAGGGGTAGTGATGGGGGGAGTAGTTTCATTTGAATGCGTGGCTTTTGGGTTCACTTTGGTTTCGGAAATTCCTTTGGCTTGTGGTGAGTTTGGAAACAGCATCAACAAGCGTTGTTCAAAATAGGTTACTTTTTCTGGCTTTTTTAGCTGTTCGGAAACTTCTCTTAGCCCCTTCAATGTGTCGGCGGTAAACTGACTATGCGGATAAGAAATGAGTTCGCGGCTCCATTCTTCTTCTGCGAGTTTGAATTCGTTTTGTTTAAAATACGCCATTCCTAAGTAGTATTGGGAAGCTGCCGCAAACGCATGATGAGGAAAGGCTTTGGTAAACTCCGAAAACTCAATGATTGAATCGGAGTAGCGTTCAGAATCAAATAAAATCTTTGCTTCTCGGAATCGATCAGCGGCTTCGTCCTGGCTAATCGCTTCATTTTCCGCTTTGGGGACAGATTTAGTTGCGGCCACAGGCGGCTGAATTATTTTTGCCTCGGGATCGCCATTTACTTTTAAGTTAATTTTGTCATTTAAGGCGGTGAGCCGGCTTTCAAGGTCTTGCACTTGTTGTTCCAGTTTCAATATTTTTTGTTGAGCCGTCACCAAGTCATTGGTCGGGTTTTCAATTTCTACGGTTGTTTTTTTAACGGGCGGCGGGGACGCGCAAGCGATCAAGAAAAGTAACGCAGGGGCGATCCAAAATGTCCTACGGCTGCGGTTTGTGATACCGTCAACCTGGGTGAAAGGTGAAGTCGTCATTACTTAAAGGATAACGTATTTTTTAAATTAAACAGCATGAAAACTAACGAAGCCCAGCACGGGGCGACCCTCCCCGAGGGGAGAGTGCACAAAATGGTGGTGAGGACTTCCAAGCAAGATTCGGTGTTTCTTTATAACGTTCTGGAAGCGAGCGAAGGTCTTGCTGCATATTCCACGGTAAACTACCAGATCGGTGACCGGCATCGGGATGTGGAGCTACTTATTCCACTAAAATTATTGAAAAACGTCAAAGACTTGATGACCTTCTTGAAGAATACCGTCCAAATTATTTCTGAAGAGCTTGATTAGTTCTATAAAGCTGATATATTTAATCGGATTTTATGTTGAAAGTGTTTTTCCGCTTCTCTCGTCCCTGCCGTTCAATAAACCTTCGGAGGCGGACGATCGGATTGGGCTTCTTTATTTTTGCTGCGCATCGTGCATGGGCGGGGCAAGACTTCCAAATTTCCATTTTACATACGAACGATTTGCATAGTCACTTCAAGGCGGAATTGGACGAGGCGAATCTCGGTGGACTTGCTCGCCTCAAAACGCAAGTCGATCGGTTAAAGAATGATCCGGCTTGGCGAGGGCGTAGTGTTTTAGTCGATGCAGGGGACTGGAGCGAAGGACAAATTTATTACACCCTGGATGGTGGGGCTTCTACTTTAGAGTTGATGGATGACATTGGGTATTCGGCTACGATTTTGGGAAATCACGATTGGTTGAATGGGCCCGATTTATTTTTAAATGCGGCGGCACTTTATCGAAATATGAGGAGTTTGCTTCATCCATCGCAAAGCGCCACTTCCGGGCACGGCATTGATCTTGTTGCCACGAACGTGGATGTCACTCCCTACGAGAATAAGTCGCTTTGGAACGACCAAGTGGCCGAGGTTTCGATTCAAAACTTGGGAGGTGTTCGGGTTGCCTTCGTAGGGATTTTAACCATTGGTCATGAATACGATGATTTTTTAAAGCCCGTCCTGATTACCGATGCGGTTCAAACCTTAGCTAAAAAAGTAAAAGAGCTAAAGCGCTCCAGTGCCGGTCAACGTGCGCGCGCTGATCTCGTGGTGGCTCTTTCTCATAATGCAATTGCGGATAATTTAGATTTTCTTGAAAAAGTTCCGGGCCTTGATTTCATTGTTGGCGCGCACGACCATGTTAAGTTGATGGAACCAAAATATGCCCAACGTGCAGGAACGCCCGGTTTCGTCGTGGAAACCGGATGTTGGGGACGGTTTCTTGGACAGGTGGTGCTCAATACACACCGGGATGATCAGGGAAAGCTGACGTGGTCCCTTGCAAAGTACCAGCTCCATCAACTAGATTCCACGGTTCCCGAAAATCCGACGATCAAGGCAAAAGTCGAAGCCCTTGATCGAAAAATAATCCAGTCAAGCGGAGAAACGTTTTTCACGAAGTCAGTGATACGAAACGAGCTTCATCTGGATCGAAATGGCTTAGAAAATCGGATGCTTAATTTCGCGACCCAAGCGTATTTATTTGAGATGAATCAGGTTCAATTTCCACAGGCGCCCATTGATTTTGCCTGGGATCAAACGAATTTTGTCTACGGTCCACTCTTTCCCGGGGAGTTGCACCCGGTTGATTTTTTTAATGCAGATCCTGGCGTTTTTAGCCCGATCACCGAAAAAACCTGGACCCTTAAAACCCTAAAAATGCGCGGCAGTGAACTGCTGATTCTTTTAGAGTTAGCCTATGGATCTGAAAGCGCATTGAAGCAAAACTTTTTTAGCACCGCCGGACTTAGGCTGGTTTACGACCCGATTCTTTTAACCGACAGTCAGCGCAAAGCGATTCAACTTAATCCAGAACTCGAGGAAGAACCACCCTCGGTACATCGATTCTTTGCAAATTCGAAAAATGAGATTGTGGAACACCTCAGGCAACGCAATTACGGTTCCCTGTTTGGCAAAAAATTAGTGCGCGATATTTATATTCAGGACCAACCCTTGGTCCGCTCCAAAATGTATTCGATCGTCTTGAGCCAGGGGGTGATGGACTCGATTGATTTTGTAAATCATATTGCCAACGAAGAAACGACCGGTTTTTGGAATACTTTGGCTAACTTGGGTCAGGACATGATCGAGGTTTTCACGGGCGGCAAACTGATCAATTACGTCGAATTGGCGGACACGGGCGTACAGGGCTATGAAGCCATTCAGGATTATGCCATTCACTTGGGCCAGTGGGGCTTTACATTGAATCAGGCCACCGTACCCTTAAACGCGCACGCGCGATCGGCTCAACCGGATCTCGGAGTCGATACGGATAGTATTGAGTGGATTCCGTCGGCAAAATTTAAAGAGAATCACCGGGCGACTCTTGAAGTTACCGTTAAGAACTATGGCGAAAGCCCGAGCGAGCCAGGAGCAATGCTTCATCTTTACGGAAATGAATGGGGATCCGACCAAACCCAACCCGTAAAAGAACACCTATTTGTGAATTCCGATTTTCCAATCCCGCCTATTCCGGGAGTGGGAGCAGATGGGGTCATTCATCAAAAGGTTTTTGAAGTAATAAATGCTTGGATTCCAGGGTCAAATCACCTTTACCCAATTTTTGCCCGCATAAAAAACTCGAAGGGTGAGGTCAACTTAACCAATGATCGTGCGGTGAGATTTTTTAAGGAAGATTAACGAGGCAATTTTGATTTTTTTCTGAATTTAGAGTAGGGTTTGGGCGGCGGTGGTTGCGAGCGGTTCGCCCAAGAGAAAAGGAAAAGGTGAAAGAATCCATGTGTGCTGAAAAACTCAAAAAATGGTCCTTTTTTGCTCCTGCATTTTTGCTCGGTTTTTTACCGAGTTTAAGTCACGCCGATGGGCTACCCCTCCTTCAAAAAACGTTGACCAATGGTGTGGTGGGGTCTGCGAATGCGATCGTAAAAACCTGTCAGGTTTTGCAAAACGCCCCCAATCTAACAGTCTCCATTTCGGTTCAAGGGCCCCGAATTCGGCCTAGGCCTTACAGTCAACCGATCGCTTGGACTGCGTCT
Organism: Oligoflexia bacterium; assembly: GCA_903842755.1. Classification (GTDB taxonomy): domain Bacteria; phylum Bdellovibrionota; class UBA1018; order UBA1018; family CAIMNF01; genus CAIMNF01. Next base: position 3,258 of record CAIMNF010000097.1, on the reverse strand, counting down.
ATTCCCAACTGGGACGTCCTCGTGGCCGCTCTCCAAACGGCTTCACAAACAAGAGCAACTGCAATTGAAAACGTTCCAACTGCCTCGACCACGGTGGATTATTATGCGACGGTCAGTCAGCAGTTTAAGCTAAAAGAAGTGGCAGGAACCGTGACGACGCTCAGTAATCCTTCCAATGCAAGTGCGTTATTGGTTGCTTTTTTAGATGCGAATTGCGGCTTTTAGCGGTTGTTTTGTTTGGCGTTTATTCTAAGGGTCTAAGGATTGGCATCATCTTTGAATACGGGATGAGGATGCTCATGGTTGCACCGCTCGTTTGGTTTGTTGCATTTTTTTGCTTGAGGCACGGATTTAAACTCTTGAGTCCTGTGTGGAGGGTGATTCAAGAGTCCTGGGGCATTAAAAAACGAATTCGGAATTACCAATTTGCGGCGCAAAAGCTTTTTCAACTTCAGGAAGTTTTAGCTTCCGGCCTGGTCCCCGAGACGCACGAGTGGCAACAATTGGAAACATTACCGGCGCCGTGGAATCATATTTCATATCGGAGTGTTTTAGAACTAAGGGATCAAGGAGCACCGGTGCTCCCCACGTTAAAGCGAGTCCGCGCCGCTCTTGAGGAGCAAATTGAACTCATGCAAGAATCCCAGGCCAGAAGCGCGCAAGCGTGGTCTCAAGCCATTTTAGGCGTGATTTTAGTACCCGTCTTTGCGTTTGTCCTTTATGGACTTCTTCCAGAAATTCAAGATTCGGCAATCGTGTTCTTTAGTGTATCGGGGCTTGCCTTGTTTTTAACAGGGCTTGCAGTCATTTGGATTAGCCTGATGATTGATCAAGCCCGGTACGGGGGAGTTAAGAGGGACCACCAAAGTTGGTATGGAAGCACGCTTGCTTCAATGGAACGGTTATGGGCTTTAATTCAAATAGGGTTTCCGCCCGACTTAGCCTGGAAGTCGATGATTGATGAACTGGTCAAAACGGATGCACCCCTTGCTCAAACCTGGGGAAGTAGTGTCTGGAGCAGTGAAATCATTTCCCACCAGCAAACCGCGCAAACCGAGTTTGAGCGCATGATGGTGCTTTTAGGCCAAGAAATGAAAAAAAGTATTCAAGTGAGTTTAATCGAGGGGCGCGGCTGTTTAGAGCGGATGGAAAGTATTCATCGGTCGTTTTTGACGGAATATCGATTAAAACTTCTGCGCCAACTGAACCTGTTGCCTAACCGTTGCTTAAAGCCCCTTTTTATTTTTCTTTTTCCAGCGATGTTTTTAATTCTGTTTACAGGCCTTGGACTTTCGGTAAGTCATCTGGGAATCAGTGGATGAAGACATTGATCAAAGAATGCGTCTTGTTGATTTCGGTTTGGGTCATCACTGCGACTCTATTATTTGGCAAGATTTGGGTCTTTCCTAACGGAGTTCAGAAAACGCTTAAGTGGATTCAGTTTCAAAAAAGCTCCCGCGAATGAACGAGGCGTTCTCCCAAAGGCCAAAGCGGCCGAGTCAGTAAGGTGTCGCCCTCTTTCCCTTCCACTTGAACAATCGCTTGAATTTTTCTTTTTCCATTTATTTGCTTTAAAAAAGCGACTTTTTGGATTCCGGTCGCGATCAGTTCTCGGATCAGCGTGGGCGGAATCGTTCCTTTGGCTCCCAATAAGGCTAAAAGTTCTATGCGCTTGAGCGCTTCTCGCGCAGAGTTTGCGTGCAGAGTACACAAGGTTCCCCGATGACCCGTGTTTAGGGCTTGAAGCAAATCTAACACTTCATCGCCACGACATTCGCCCAAAAGAATTCGGTCCGGACGCATTCTTAGGGTTTGGCGCAAAAGGTCGCGCAAGGTCACTTGCCCAATGCCGTCGGCGTTGGCAGTCCGGCTAAGTAAGCTGATGTAATGAGGATGGTGGGGAGCGAGTTCAGCAGTATCTTCGAGTCCAATGATGCGCTCATTGGGTTCGGCGAACCGAAGTAAGTCATTAAGGAGGGTGGTCTTGCCAGAGCCAGTGCCCCCGGCTAAAATTAGGGTTTCGTGCTTTGAAACGGCTTGCGAAAGGAGCTGAAATGCAGTTTCGTTTTCTGAATCAGTCCAATTATGGGGCTGCACTTCGCCGAGTAAGTTTGGTTTTTTGGGTAGCTTTCGCAATGAAAGGTAAATGCCGTATTGCGCGAGTGGCGGAAATGAAATGTGGGCTCGATGGGTCCCAAAAAAAATAGTGTCCACAAAAGGCAATTTGGCATCCCAGGTCTTACCACTGTGTGAAATATTTTCTAAAACAAAGGTACGGTATTCGTGTTCGGACTTAAAAAGTGTTTCCGAATGTTCCCAGCGTCGGAGCCCCTGTCCTTGGTCGAAATAAATTTCTTGCGGCTGATTAATGCAAATATCGGTCACGTGGGGATCGAGAATGAGTGTGCGTAGGCGTTCAGGAAGTAGCTCTGTTTTCATCATCTATAAGACATTCCACGGGTAGTTTTTCGCTTGCTTTAAGTGGTCCAACTCTTCCTGCGAGATGTAATTTCTTGGAATGGGCAAATAGCCTCGGGGGATGTCGCTCGAAATTCGTTCAAGCGGGTGCGAAGGAACAGACGCATACGGCAGTAAGACGGCCACCAGTTCGCTCTTATTTTTTTGGACCGACTCACTCGAAAACAAGGGTCCAAGGATTGGAATTTCGCCTAAAAGTGGCACCCCCTCGTTGTGTTCTTGTGTTCCTTGTTGGATCAGCCCAGAGAGGAGTAGTGGGCTTCCAAGGGTTGCGTCGACCTGTGTTTTAATGTGGTTACTTTGGACGCCCGGAATATGATCGTTGCTAAAATCAGGGTCTTTGTGACTCATTTCGGTCTCTAAGTTTAAGCGAACTTGGTCTCCGGCCATGGATTGAACATCCAATTTTAAAAGGAGACCCACATTTTTCCAAATGACGTTGTCGGTCGTTTTACTTCGTTGTCGAATGGGGAGTTCACTGCCGGCAAAGATTTCCGCTTGTCCAGGCGCTCGAACCACAAGTTCAGGCGAAGATAAAATATTTACCGCTCCCTTTTGCGAAAGCGCGTGCAGGGTGAGGTCCACCGGGTTATTGAAATTAAAATTCCAGGGAGAAAGTTGTAGGGTCCCGGGTTGCGACTCCGGCCATTGCATTCCAAGCTCCGTCAGTTGGTCTTTTTTCACTTCAAGTAAAAAAACTTTGAAGTAAATGGTGGGGTCGTGGTCTTTGAGAGATTGAATTTCAAATTGAGCAAGCGGTTGGATGTTTTTAATTTTTCG
>CAIMNF010000096.1 GCA_903842755.1 Oligoflexia bacterium | reverse complement strand
CGTCACCTTGTTCCGGCCCGAGTTTTTGGACTCATAAAGGGCTTTATCGGCAGTTTTAATTAAATCCTGAGGGGTTTCCATGTCGCTCGTCAGTTCGGCTACGCCTAAGCTCGTGGTCACAGGAATGCGCTTTCCCTCAAACATAAACTCATGAAGTTGAATTTTACCGCGGATGTTTTCGGCAATCTTTGCAGCTTCTTCTAAAGGGGTTCCCGGCATCAACAAACAGAATTCTTCGCCACCGTAGCGTGCAAAAACATCTTTCGTTTTGACGACCCCTATCTGTTTGATGAGCTGAGTAAATTCTTTTAAAGCGTGGTCTCCCCCCTCATGGCCAAACGTGGTGTTCACATTACGGAAGTGATCTAAATCAAAAAAAATCAACGTGAGCGGGTTACCTAGCGCTTTGGAACGCTTGACCTCTGCGTCGATAGCTTCGATGAAATAGCCTTTATTAAAAATTTTTGTCATGGGGTCGGAGTTCGCCGCGGCGTTCATGTTCCCGTAAAAAATGATTTCGATTTCGCCCGCAGGAAGATACTTCACAATTGAATTGCCCAATTTAATCATGTCTTCTTTTGCAAGTTTGACCGGATTGCCTGGTTCAAGTTTCTTTCCGTTAATGACGGTACCATTCGCAGAGCCAAGGTCTTCAATTTTTACGGCAGTGCCTTCGCGAGTAACTTTCGCATGCTTTTTAGAAATCGAGGGATCAGGAATCGAAATTTCGCGCGCAGGGTCCCGCCCAATCGTCATTTCGTCTTGAGTGATGAAAAAGCGGTGTCCTTGGGGCGTACCCCGGATTAAGATTAAACACGCAGGTTGTTCTTTCGCTTTCTGAAGCTCTCGGTTTAACGTCTCTTGGTCAAAGCCGATTAGGGCTGTGCGGTCTTCTTGATCATCGTTTGACATGACCCCTTTAGTCTAGTGTAAAGCCTGTGTCTAGGGAAGAGGGATTTTGAACTATTTTAGGCCGAAATGTGGCCCTTATTCGCGGTTCAGTCGTAAGCGATGCGGTTTGTCGCCCGAGGTATGAAACTTGGCTTCTTCTTTGAGTTCGGTCAGTCGCTCCCGAATGTAAACTTTGCCTTCTTCCACGCCCGGTTGATCAAATGGATCAATTTGCATCAGCTTGCCCATGAATGCGGTCAGTACGCTGAGGGAATAAAAGAGTGCTCCCATGGCATCTTCATTGATTTCGTCCAATTGAATCTGTAACGAAGGCCGCTTTTGTTTGACCATGACTTTTTGAATAGCTCTAAATTCGGTGGTCAGCAAGGTTGCTAAATCTTGTCCTTCGAGCAGGTCAAACGTTTTAACTTTGAAGTTAATGGATGGAATTTTAATGGGGGTTTTAAAATCTTGCACGTTCATGAACCAAATAATCTTATCGTTTGGTCCGTCCCGCAAAAGTTGGAGCATGGAGTGCTGGTCAATCGCGCCAAGAGCAGGTACCGCCGTAAAGCCTTTTCCGTTTTTGCCCAAACTTTCGGCCCAGAGTTGCACCCACCAGTTTGCGACTAAGCGGAGGGGAGTCGCGTAGGGCATCATCACGTGAGTAGGGTGAGAATCCGCAAGGCTAAGGAGGGAGTGCGCCCAAAGGATGAAGTTATTTTTTTCAGTAGACACGGACTTTTCGCAGTAGTCCCTTATTTTCTTTGCGCCATTTAGAAATGCGCGCATGTCTAGCCCCGCTAAAGCACCGGCGAACAAACCCACCGGCGTAAAAATACTGTATCGCCCCCCAACAGAAGGATGAATGCTCAGCATAGAGATGCCTTCTTTTAGACATAATTCCCGCAGTTCGCCTTTTTCTGGGTCAGTGATGGCAATG
>CAIMNF010000095.1 GCA_903842755.1 Oligoflexia bacterium | reverse complement strand
GGGTTACGTTTGTGCGATTAGGCTTGCTCAGCTAGGAAAGAAAGTCGTTGTCGTAGAAAAGGAAGACGTGGGTGGAGTGTGCCTCAATCGGGGTTGTATTCCTTCGAAAGCATTGATTCATGTGGGAAGTCTGTACGAAAAAATGTCCCACGCGGAAGAAATGGGGATTAGCGTAAAAGGCTTGAGCCTGGATGCTAAAAAAATGATGACGTGGAAACGTGATGTCGTGAAGAAACTTACGGGTGGCATTGCGCAGTTGCTTAAGGCAAATGGGTGCACCGTGATTGCAGGAACTGCAAAGTTTACCTCGGCCTCGCAAATTGAAGTAAAAGCAACTACAGGAACAACATCGGTCAATTTTAAGAATGCGGTGATTGCGACCGGGTCAAGGCCTGCTCAAATTCCAGGCTTTGACGTCGATCAGAAATTGGTCCTCGATTCCACTGGAGGGTTGGATCAGGACGAATTACCCAAATCGCTGTTGTGTGTGGGTGGCGGTTATATTGGACTTGAGTTGGGCACGTTTTATTCAAAAGTGGGAACAAAAGTTACTGTGGTTGAAGCGGGTCCTCAATTGTTAGGAATTGTGGATCAGGATTTAGTGAAGGTCGTTCAAAAAGGGCTCGTTAAGCGCGGGGTAGAGATTTTGACTTCTACGCAAGTGAAGTCGATCAAGAAAAATGCGAATTCGGTCGAAGTCCAGTTTGCTCCAAGCCAATTGCCAGGCGCTCAAGGCGGAGTCACGAAAACACAGGTCTTTGATAAAGTGTTAGTGACGATTGGTCGGGCGCCCAATACAGAAAATTTAGGCCTGGATAAAGCGGGAGTTAAAATTGATTCGAAAGGCTTTATACCTGTGAACGAAAAACGGCAAACCTCGGTCCCCTCCATTTTTGCCATTGGAGATGTTGCCGGGCAGCCGCTGTTGGCTCATAAGGGGTCCAAAGAAGGAATGGTTGCAGCGGAAGTGATTGGCGGTCTCAAGACCGTCTACGACGTGAAGGCAATGCCAGCAGTGATCTTTACGGATCCAGAGATTTCTTCGGTAGGTTTGACCGAAGCAGAAGCTAAAGCAAAAGGATATAGTGTAAATGCCGGTGTGTTTCCGTTTGCGGCGAATGGGCGCGCACTTTCCGTGGGTGAGCCTGACGGGATGGTAAAGGTGATCAGTGATGCAAAGAAAGGCACGCTGCTTGGTGTTCATATTGTGGGGGTCGAGGCATCGAACCTCATTGCCGAAGCAACGCTTGCCATTGAAATGGGTGCTCACGTCGAAGACTTAGCGCTAACGGTTCACGCGCATCCCACCTTACCAGAGACCTTAATGGAAGCGGCCGAAGTTGCTTTAGGACATGCGATTCATATCTTTAAGCCCGGGCGGAAATGAACTTTAATGTTTTATCCCTTCCCGGGCTAAAAAAATTTCAAGAAGTGCAAGATCTTCAGCTCGACCTTTTGGAAAAAAGGATTGCGGAGCAGATTCCAGATACCGTAATTCTGTGCGAACACTTTCCGACGATCACTCGGGGCAGGGGGCTACAGAGTCACGATCGCCCAAAGCCCATCGGGATCATGCCCGAAGGGACGGATTATTTTGAAATTCAGCGCGGAGGCGACCTAACCTGGCATGGCCCTGGCCAGCTTGTGGTTTACCCCATCTTTAAGCTTAAGGACCGGAACGTGGAAGCCTGGATTAGGTTGCTGGAGAATCAATGGGTCCGCGTATTTGAGAAGCTTAAAATTCAAGCATTTTCAGTCCCCGGGGGGAGCGGGGTTTGGTTAAAGGACGCGCAAGGGTTGGAGCGCAAAATTGGATCCGTGGGCATTGCGCTTAAACGCTGGGTGAGTTTTCATGGCTTTGCAATAAATATTCAAAATGATTTGTCCGCATTTCAAGGGTTTGATCCGTGTGGGTACGCGCCTTCAGTAATGACGAATGTGAAAAGTTTAGGAACAGTTTCGTCTGCGCTTTTAAGTTCTGATTGGCGGGAGCATTGGGAAAAGTTAATTTTGGCCGAGATGCGAGCCGATTTCCCCTAATTCCTGTTTACGATAAAAGTAAAAAAAGGGACGCAGCGAACTGCGTCCCTTCAGAATCTTCCTTGATGTGGGGGGAGGTTGGGGAAAAGAATTTAAATTTTACCGAGAGCTTCGATTAACGTCCGCTAGCGGCTAAAGCAGCGGGAGCACCATAAGTGGTCGTGTTTGGAGCGGTATCATTGCTTACGCCTGCTTTTGCCGCGTCTTTTTCACAGTACATTGAACCTTGATAAATATCCGTTGTGCGAGTTTGATAAGTCGAATCTTCGGCAACTGCGCGAGAAG
>CAIMNF010000094.1 GCA_903842755.1 Oligoflexia bacterium | reverse complement strand
TTTGAGCAAGGCGCTTGAGCTCCCCCACTCCCGCATCAACCTCACAAGGGTGAGTAATGGCAAGACCTGCTACTCCGATCCCTAAACCCAAAACCAATTTGAAAAACCTGATATTCCGGCCCATAAGGACCTATCGTCAAGAATCTGGCAAAACTTGAGGCATTTTTTTGGCTGTGTAATTTCTAACTTTAAATCTTAGCCGGTAGTCAGCATACCCGAAGCAATTCCCGTCACGGTATAACGAAGCATTTTAAAATCGCGCTCTTCTAACGCAATCATTTGCAGCAGGTTCAACGGATGAATCATGGGAGTCCGAAGCTTTATGCTTGCCCCCAACCAGGGTTGAAACCAAAGCGGGTTAAAATCGCCGCCTTTTTGACCACTTACCCACTCTAAAAAAGACAGGACTTGCTCAAATTCCGCATCAAAAAGACTTTCAAAGCGGGCAATAAACGCTTTCTCCAAGCCACTCTTTCTTAAATAAACTTTAAATACGGGTAACTCTACCTTTGCGATCGTAAATCCAAGAGCGCGCACAAAGGAAGAAAATACTGGCTCTTGCGCGAAGGCAACTTTTAGAGCGTCCTTTTCTTCACGCGTTAGTTTCTTCCAGGCCGAGCCGATGCCCCACCAGGTCGGAAATAACACTCGCGTTTGAGTCCAACACAATACCCAGGGAATAGCGCGCAATCCTTTTACCGAAAGTTGATTGGCTCGTTTTGTAGGCCGAGAGCCAATCTTCAGTTCCGTAAGATCGGAATACGGTGTGGCTTTTTCGACCACGCGTAGAAAATCAGGTGAAGTGGTCATCTCGCGATAGGCCGCCGATATTTCATCGGAAAACTTTTGCAAAATTGGCGAATGCGGAATTGCCGCGGGTTTTTCTAATGCTTGAGTTGCACTCTGCGCGATTCGCTCAAGCTGGCCCCGCGTGATTTCCGGGCTCGATAAAGAGCGTTCGACCATTTCTCCTTGGACCGTGACCTTGTATACCTTTACCGCTGAATTTGGCCACCACGCGATTTGGTCCTCAATTTTTCCGCCCCCCCGATCGACACTCCCACCCGATCCTTGGAAGAAAAGAGCTTTGACCTTTTCTTTTTCACATAATAAATCCAAGCGGTTCATGGCTTTTGCAATGGCAAGGCGGCTCGGCAATACGCCTCCTTCTTTGGAGGAGTCGGAATACCCCACCATCATTTCCACTACTCCGTTCCAATGGTCTCGGATGGCGGCGCCCACAGAGCGATCATTAATCATCCCGTGAATGATCTCCTCGGAGGCTTCAAGCGCATCAATTTGTTCGAACAGTGGAATCACCGGAATTCGGGCGGAGCCAAAAGCACCACGTACTTTTTTTTCTGCTACTTGGAGATGCTTTAAGGAATAAGTCATGCTGACAATAAAACCGCGCGCGTACCAGCGCGGGTCTCCGCCCTCGGAAAGCTTAGATAACTGAACAAGCATTCGGTCAATCGCCAATTTAGGCTTCCGCGCACTTCCTTTTTTTACCGCATCAGGTTCGCTCATGATCACATCAGAAGATTCCCGCAATTCCAGGGGCACAACTAATCCTGGGAAAACATGAAACAGCTGCCGTAGAGTCAATAACTCTGGATGAATCGCTCCCATCGATGCTTCGTAACGGTGTACGAGCTGCGCTAGTGCCTTTCTTAGCCGATTTACTTTTCGGCCGTCTTGCGGCTTTAATGTTCTCAATAGAATTAATTGCTCCGTAAAGGCCTCTAGTTCCTTAATTAATTTACTGGAAGGGAGTAATGCCAAAGAGCTGAGAATCTTTTCAATGCGCTGTTTTGCGTAAGTCACGATCTCGATGCGTGAAAGGTGCAAACTTTCCGTCATGACTTTTTCATCTACACCTGGATGGCCATCCTTGTCCCCGCCTACCCACGTGCGCAAATAAAACGGCGTCACTTCGTGACCGACTTTAAGCAAGGTCGACAAAATTTCGGGTTTAAAAACCGTCGAATAAATATGTTCCGCTTCGTCCGAAACTTGCGGAGCCTCTTCTCGAACGATGTTAATTCTCCATGCAAGTTCCAAATCATGGAGCAGCTCGGCTTCTAATTTTTCCTGATAGTTTTGTAACGTCAAAGCACGAATTAAAATTCTTTGAATTGAGTAAAATAAAATAATACTTTGCGGTGAACGGGCTTCGGTCGGATGCGAAGTCAACACATAAATAATGGCATGCCCGGAAGGAGCCTTTTTCACTTCCGGCAAGCGAACTTGCTTCCCAGAAAACCGACGATCTAGGCGATGACTCCGATACGCATTTTCACACGCGTTCATTAATTCCAGCATGAGCGTATAGGCACGCGCAATGACCAAGCGTTCCTGCGGAGAAACTCGCTTGAGTTGGTTAAAGGTGGACTCCAGCTTTTTAAGGATAACCGCGTCTGGATCATCCCGAAGGTCTGCCATTTTTTTTCTTAAGTCTTCGATGAATTGATAGAGTGGCTCGCCAGCCTCTTTTTCAATCACTCGGCCTAACATTCGGACCGACCATTTTACCAACTCACGCAATTCCGTAGGACTTGATTCCGCACCCGAAAGATTCTTAATCATGCCCGTAAATATAGCACATTTTATTAACCAGTTGCCTGTTTTCTGAAACTATGAGAAAAATTTAAAAGTTATTCTCGACCCTTGAACGTACAACTCAATAAGGCGGTTATGCTTTCTCACGACCCAAAATGGCTTCAATTTTTATCCCGTAGAATGCGCTGGCTTGGTGTTCCTCACATCGCGATTATTTTTGTCACACTTCAAGTTTTTGGGTTTTTATTGATCATGAGCGATCCCGCTTGGTATGGAAGACTTTGCTTGTTCCCCGATCTTGTCCTTCAGGGACAGCCCTGGCGACTTCTCACTTTCCTTTCCATTCCTGTTTCCAACAGTCCGATCTGGATGTTTTTTGCGTGCTGGTTTTCGTATTCCATTATTAATTCCATCGAGGCCGAGTGGGGTGAATTTAAAACTACGCTCTATATTTTAGTCTCGGTGCTGGTGACTATTTTATTTTCTTTTGCAACCGGCTACCCGGTGACTCAAGTCACCGACTTTACTTCGACGCTATTTTTAGCGGCAGCGGCGCTTTTTCCGGAAACCGAAATTAATCTATACATGGTCATTCCCGTAAAAATGAAATACATGGGTTGGCTAACGCTTGCGTACTTGGCGTTTCGATTGATCACGGGCGACTGGGGTTCAAAACTATTCTTGCTGGCAATTTACTCAAACTATTTTCTTTTCTTTGGTCCTTCGCTAATTTGGCAGATCAAGGATTGGAAACGGAGACGAGACTACAGGTCGCAGTGGCGAAAATAAAAAAAGCGGCCTTAAGATTCACTCCTAAGACCGCTTTATTCCTTCTAAAAATTCGACGTGTTTTACTTAGTAAAAACTAGGCTGACTTGGCATATACCAACACCGCGAACGGACGCCAAAATGATCGCCACGTTCTTCCGCGCAGGCGCCTGTCGAAGCATTATCCACTCCGAACTCCTCGTTTTGCGAGACACCGCAAATCGCTCCATTAAAATAAGTATCTAAACGGCATTGGGCTTGAGGATGCGCCTCAAAGGTCTCAGTGACTTGGCTTTGGTCGGGCGTATCAAAAGCAACATCTACTCCACTTCCGCCTAAATCATTCAACACTTGTCCCAACGTAAGACCTGCCATGGAGCCTCTTTCGCAAAGAGCAATCTCTGGTGCAGCCTTATGTTGCGTGGAGCATTTTTCTACCACAATCTTTGGTACAGACAATGTCGCCAAAACAGCGCTGTTATCCGCATTTTGAAAAACTGTTCTAAACCCTTTCATCATGGCAAAATAATCGGCCTGACCTTCTACT
>CAIMNF010000093.1 GCA_903842755.1 Oligoflexia bacterium | reverse complement strand
AGTATAATCAGAAGTAGAACCAGAACCTGAATTAAACTCGTAAGAATTGATAGACATTGAAACATTAGAGCCGAATATAGTATTCATAGACCGACGTAATTCTTGTAATACACCCGCTTTATTATTACTCGTAGAAAGTGGTTTTTGTGGATATGCGACACCTCCTACATTCAACTGATAATCACCATTTCCTGATGTTATATCAAAACTATCCATATTTTTATTCGCCGAATAAGTTGTAGAAGTTCCGCCCATGTTAAGGTAAGCAGATTTAACCGATGCGAACCGTTGATTAAAAATTAGATTGATAGCACCAGAAGAACCCGAAGCAACGGGGGCGACTGATGTAGAAAATCCCTGAGTCTTAATCTTAATTTTTGGATTCATGCGAATGACTTCGGCCTGAGCCTCCGCCCCCAAATCAATACAGTTATAGATGACTTCAAAATTTGTAATTGTGAAGGAAGTAAAAGCAGATGCCGAATCTCCCGAAATGTTAGAGCACATATTAGCGAGTGAATCCATAGTGAATTGGAGACGGATTCCATTCAATAAAAAGAGCGGAATAAGTTTTTCACAGTAAGCAAGAGAACAATGACATGGGGCAGCTAAAAAACCAGTTTCACCCCCAGAAGCACAGAGACGTCCATCCATTTTTTCCAAAGAACCAACTGTCGCCGAACCATTATCCACATACCCTAACCCAAATTGAGAACCATACTTATCAGCCACCGACAATTGTAGATTTGTGAGCATATTAGCCACAGTGTTCCAGTTGTTAATACTTTCAACTGACTGACTATTAATAAAAGTATCAAGACGAATAAATGGAGTGTATGCGGGCGTTCCTACCATCTTCGTAGAACCAGTAGCTACAGATGTATATTTATAACGAATCATAAGACTCGCAGGGTCTAAAAAACCACGGCTTCCTAAATCTACTTGAATAATGCTTCCAGCCGTAAAAGATGAACCGTTACAAGGAACGGCAGCGAATAAATAGTTTTGAGCATTTGCGGGGAGAACCGCCAAAGGTTCAGCATAATTAACACAAGAGGGTAAAAATTCAGCCATTTATAAAATAACCGTAGAAAATAATTATTTCAACAATAGATTTAATTCATCCTTATGTTTGTCTAATTCACTTTTTAAAATATCAGCCCTACCGCCTAAATTTGTAATGAGTTGAGTCATTGTTTTTAAATACTTAGGGTTTTTGTTAAAAATATCCCTTATAGATTGCTTAATGAATTCTCTGTCTCCATGGCTTCCAATGTTTGACGCCTCAAATAAATTTAATATATAGTCTTGACAATTATTACTTTTTGCGTTATAAGAAAAATATTTCTTCCCCATTCGTTTCTGTCCATTCGCTAATAAGGTATTAAATGAAATTTGCGGAACATTAGAAACCACTAAACTCTCAGTATCCTTTTTATCAATCGGATCTAAATCCATATTTATGGTTGCGTTTTTTTCTACTTTTATCACTTTACCACTTGCAAAATGAATATCCATAGATAAATGATAAAGTTTATCATAAGGATTTGAAGCGTCAAATTTTCCTAAACTAAAAGCATTCAAAGAGTGATAAATCGCCGAAGTGATTGGAGTTCGTTTTAAAATAATACCCTCTACGATGTCATCGCCATATTCCTTAATAATGTTCTTAACTTTTGTAGAATAAGAAGAAGCGCCATT
>CAIMNF010000092.1 GCA_903842755.1 Oligoflexia bacterium | reverse complement strand
TCGAATTCGGTTTAAAGTATCAGCTTTGCCATATTGATATGATTCATTGGTCTTTTAATTTAACTAATTTTTGGTATGGATTAGGAGCGTATTTATTTTCCATTCCTGAATTTACAGATTCATTTCCATTTGTAGAAGTTAAGCATTGGATTGCAAATGATTGGTTTCACATCAAACACTCTTACATGAATGATCCGGTAGTGGGAATGATATTTAGTGCGCCTATCATTTTTTTGTCTTTTTTTTTGATTGTTGCGAAAGTAGGTTTCGAAAAGAAGAATTTCTTATTTATTGGTATTTTTATCACTGGTTCTTTGGTGCTCAGCCTTTATGCTGTAGCAGGGATTGCACCTAGGTATACGATAGAAATTTTTTCTGTATTGTCGATTCCCGGACTTGTTTACCTTGTAGGGGCCTTGCAAAATTGTAATGGTTTTATCTGGAGAGTGACTATTTTGGCGGTTATTTTTTTTGGATGTAATCTAGGATTCTTTTACTCTTTTGCGAGTGCCTATACTTTTAGTGCATTTGTTGCCAATAGTCCGACAATTTATGAATTTTTGGAAAAAATGTACTTTTTTTAGAAAGTTAAGCTAATCTATTATCTAGAGTTTAGTAATCAATTGGAGTTAGGGTCTTTTTTTGGTAGGTGAATGATAAAAATGGCTGAAAAAATAAAGTTATCCGTAGTGATGGCGAGCATGAATGAAGAAAATGCTATTACTGTTATGGTCGCCGAGATCCGAAAACATACTAAAGAGTTTGACACTGAAATACTGATCGTAGACAGTAGCACGGATAAAACGGCAGAAATTGCAAGTAGTCTTGGCGTTACGGTAATTAAACAGCCGCCTCAAGGACATGGATTGGCGCTGAGAGCTGCGATTCAGGCGGCAAGCCACGACATTGTCATTACCGCTGATTGTGACAATACATATCCAATGGATTTTATTCCGCTCCTGCTGGGGAAAATTATAAAGGATAAATACGATATTGTAAGTTGTAATCGGTTAACTCGTAATTTGGGAAAGGAAATGCCGGCGATGAACTTCTTTGGGAACTGGTTGTTCGCGTTTTTAGTACGGATTCTTTACGGATTGAATGTTCATGACGTCACTACAGGCATGTTTGCGATGAAAAAAGAGGTAGCTAAAGCAATAGATTGGGAGACGAACTATTCTTTTCCCTGTGAATTAATTTTAAGGAGCAATCGAAACGGGTTTCGGCATATAGAAGTTGATATTCCCTATAGAACACGAATTGGTGAAGTGACCTTGAATAAATGGCGTAGCGGTAAGGCATATATTCGATGTATTTTAAAATACCGTTTTAATATCAAAATCAACCCAAGATATCTTTAAAACTTTACTCGGGATGCTTACATTGCTATTTTTAAATTAAATGAGTGCATTGATATTAGGTGGCGGCATTGCCGGTCTTTCACTAGCTTCCTTTCTTAAAAGCCCATCTACTGTTTTAGAAAAAGAAAGTCATCTTGGAGGACTTTGTAAAAGCTATGAATTAAACGGAATTAAATATGACATTGGACCGCACATTATTTTCTCGAAGTATCAGGAGGTTTTGGAACTACATACTCAAATGATTTCCACAAATCGCATAAGAAGATCTAATCAAATCTTTCATAAGGGACGATTGATCAAGTATCCCTTTGAAAACGATTTGGGTAAGTTACCTAAAGAAGAAAAGGATTATTGTTTGAAGGAGTTTTTGAATAATCCGTATGAGGGTTATCAGCCCTCAAATATGTTACAGTTTTTTTTAAAGACGTTTGGAGAAGGAATTACTCGGACATATCTTCAGCCGTATAATGAAAAAATTTGGAAGTTCGATCCCAGCTGTCTTGACACTCAAATGGTAGAGAGGATACCGAAACCGCCGCGTGAAGATGTCATTCGCTCAGCGAATGGTGAGGAGTCGGAAGGCTATACCCATCAGCTGTATTTTCATTATCCAAAAACGGGTGGTTTTCAGTCATTAGTGAGTGAGTACGAAAATAAGGCGAAATCGAACGGTGCCCAAATAATTCACCCTGTAGAAATCAAAAGTATAGAGAGAAAGGATGAATGGGTCGTCAATACTAATAAGGGAGAATTTCGTGGAAG
>CAIMNF010000091.1 GCA_903842755.1 Oligoflexia bacterium | reverse complement strand
TCCGCAATTAAGGAGACCGTAACTCGACGTGTTCCTGCAAGCTTTCTTCAAGACCATTATTCGGTATGTTGGTTTTTAGACAAAGATGCAGCGCAATTGCTCCATTGATAAGCGGGTGCTCCATTCATCAACAGACTAAAGAAATTGATTAGGGGAGCGCGTCCACAGGGAATCGTCCCCCGAGTTACATTCAAACTGTGTATAATTTTGAGCAAAAACAATCGCGGGTGCTACCGCTCCAGCAGTGCCCACCACTTCGGCGCCCCTTCTGGCTTGATCCATACACCATGCGGGAAGTCTCAAGTGATACGGGTTCCGTTCCACCTCGCCTGCATGACAGAGTAGCGCTTCCCCCATCTGAATCACTTCTGTTGCATGCAAATTCACACATAAATTGGGTTGAGAGGCGTTCTGCCAAAATTCACTTTGTACCCAGTTTAGCGTTTCGTTTTGGTGGGCTAAATAATTTTGAATCGCAACTTTGCAGGCAAAGTGAGTTTCGATGTGTACCGGATGATGATCATTCGCATGGGGCGAGAAAAGAAATCCCGGCTGGAGTTGTTTTAAGGCTGCCTCGATCGCGTTCGGATGATTCCTGACACAGTCCTGACCGAATCTGAAAAAACCGAGACGCTTAAGTGCATGATCGAGTTCTATCGTCCGCGCTTGTTGGCGTGGAACGTTACTTCCCAACGAAAAAGGCAACACCCACACTTGGGCCTTTAACTCGTGCATTAAACGCAAAGCGTAGCCCGCCATTAAGCATTCGTCATCGGGATGCGGCGATACGATTAGAATGTTAAAGTTTTGACTCTTCGGTAATAGAGGCTGCACCCGTGGTTGCTCCGGAAGTCCAAGTGCATTGAGGTAAAGCAATTCCGTTTGTTGAACAAATTGAGCATAATTCACGTCTTTTATTATCTAAGATTTCTGCGCAAATGAAAAGATTTTCTGCAATTGGATCTTTTTTTATTCAGGACTCCACGGCAGACTAATGGAAG
This sequence comes from Oligoflexia bacterium, assembly GCA_903842755.1. Classification (GTDB taxonomy): domain Bacteria; phylum Bdellovibrionota; class UBA1018; order UBA1018; family CAIMNF01; genus CAIMNF01. Next base: position 3,699 of record CAIMNF010000091.1, on the reverse strand, counting down.
AATGATTCGCACCCTTTTGATCGACCTAGACGGCACCCTCATTGACCAATCCCGCAGCGCTCTTTCGCAACTTAAATTTATGGGAAAAGTTTTACCTAAATTAAGAATGAACAAGGGCTGGGGTTTAGCCTGGAGAAATTTAAAAGAAGCCGCAGTGGCCTTACAAAAAGGCTCCAAAGACAAAACAAATTTTAATCGCGCCGTACAGGTGCTCAGTACCAATTTAAAAATTACTCACGAAGAAGCCGAAAAGCTTTTCTTTGAAGCGCTCCACTTTGCCTTTCCCGCACTTGAAGAATATTTTAAGCCGCTTGAGGGTGCTGCTGAGTTTATTGATTGGGCCAAGGATCATTACCCACTGGTGTTGGCTACAAACCCCGTTTGGCCGCTGGAACTTGTGAAAGAACGGATGAAATGGGGACAGATTAATCCGAAACACTTTAAGCGCATCACGACCTTTGATCAAATGCACTCGTGTAAACCAGACCCCGATTTTTTTAAAGAAATACTAAGCTTGGAAAACATCACCCCGCAAGAATGCATCATGATTGGAAACGAAGAAAAAATGGATTTGCCGGCCACCCGTGCAGGTATTCCCGTTTTTTTGGTTGATCAAAGCCGTAAAAGATTAAAAACGCTTCATGAGCCAACCAGTAAGCATCCGGGCGCGTGGAAGGGAAATTTTTCACACGTGAAAAAATATTTAATGGATCATCGCTAACCGCGATAGGCCTCATCCTGCTCAATACTACTCAATACCCAATCGAACTCGCCTGAAGTCACTTTGTTATGACAGTATTCACAATCGCCCGTTTGATTGATCTTGAGCGAAGCGCCACAAGCCGGACATTGGGTAAAGCCCCCGACGGTCGGTTTATAGTTTCGGCTTCGAATCACGGTCCAATACTCGCTAAACGAACGCGCCGATAATTTACTCCCGCACACAAAAGAACCATCCTCATGTTCAGTCCAGTCTTTCATGCTCGCATACACTCGGTAAGTCAGACTGATGTAGTGCGCATCAATAAAAATTTTGCACAGCTCCAGTTGCGAAATTTTTACGTCTTCTAAGCGGTTAAACAGCCGTTGTTTCTTATATTCGTCCATCCAGTACAAATGAGACTCATACAAGGCATCGGTCTCGTAAGGACGCAGCAACCGTAAGTCGCGTTTGCTCCAGGTTAGTTGCAATTGATAAAAAATTTGTTGAACGCGCTCCTGAACCGCGTCGAAATTTGATTCATTTAGCTCCGCCAATACTTTAGGCTGTAACGTTTGGACATAAGGATCGAAAACAGTGGGCAAGCCCTCCCCTTCCTCTTCTACAGTGGTGGTTAAAAGAGGTGGGCGTTCGCTCACTTCTTGATGAGGAATGCTTTCAATAAACCAATCGTAGGCTCCACTGCGAACCACTTGCCCACACGACGGACAACGGCCATGCAGATCGCTTTGTGCGGCGGCTCCGCAGGCCGGACATTGAATTTGCTTCACTCCCGGTTGGAATTTGGATTGAACGCCTTTGTTGCGAACCAAAACCCACACTTCGTTTGTGTAAAAACTTTTTTGAGGAGCCTCCGGTGTTTTAGCGCTCCAATCTTCGGTGTAGTTTGCTTCAAAATTCATTCGGATTTCGGTATGGTTTTCCTCAAAACGAATCGACAAGATTTGGAATGAACCAATGACCACACCTAAAATGGGATGCACTCCTACCGTTTTTTGTAAGTCTAATAACGATTGCGCCGCAGGTTCAGAGAAGTAGGCGCTATAGTTAAAGAGTGCAACTTTTCCTTTGCCACGTGCATGATGAAGCGTGGAATAAAGTGCGTAACAAAAATCCTTAAATAGGGGCAGTGAAAATTCGGGGTCTTGATTTAGAAGCTCCTGCAGTGCTGCTCCCACGGATTCGGCGGAGGCGTGTGGGATTTGGATTCCTAAATCATCCAAGGAGCTGATTTTTCGCTCGCCTCCAAGGATGCCCATCGAATAAAGAACGACGAGCACAATAATCAGGAGGATGAGCAAGTGAAAAAACGAAATCCCTCCGCCCATCATTGGGGTACGAGAGCCGGTGTAAACCCCAGGGGTCGTTACAAAAGTGCTACTGGAGTGACTTGAGCCAAAGGATGACGACGAATGACTGCCAGAAAACGAGTGACCACCGCCCCCTCGTCCAAATGAGTTTGATTGATAACACACCCCGCAAAGGATGCCTGCAACCAGGAAGAGCTTGATGAGTTTGCGCATGACTTTTTATATTCCTCTTTATAGAATATTACCAATACCTAAGGAGCGAATTATATGGGAATTATTAATTTCATCAAAAAACAGTTTATCGAAGTCATTCAATGGACCGAAGACGGCTCTAGCCAAGGAGCCGATTCGATATTGTCTTACCGCTACCCTGTCGCAGATCAAGAAATTAAAAATGGCGCGCAGCTGACGGTAAGAGAAGCCCAGATTGCGCTTTTTGTAAACGAAGGCAAATTTGCGGATCAATTTGGACCCGGACATTACCCGCTCACCACCCAAACTCTTCCAATCATGACTTACCTTAAAAATTGGGACAAAGGCTTTGAGTCTCCGTTTAAGTCTGATGTTTATTATTTTAGTACACGGGAACAGCTGGATCAAAAATGGGGAACTCCGCAACCCTTGGCAATCCGTGATAAAGAGTTCGGTCCACTCCGCATTCGTGCCTTTGGAGCGTACTCCTACAAGTTAGTCGACCCTAAAGTGTTTTTCACAAAAGTGGCCGGCACCCACGAAATTTACCGAGTAAGCGATTTAGAGGGCCAATTGCGTTCAGGAGTTCTTACCCAATTAGGTTCTGTTTTAGGCAGTAGCCAAGTGGCATTTTTAGATATGGCCACCAACCAGCAGCTTTTTGCCGATCATTTAAAAACGGCAATGACGCCTTTCTTTCAAACCTATGGCTTGGAACTCGTCACCTTCATGGTCGAAAGTTTATCCCTCCCAGAAGAAGTGCAAGCCTACTTGGACAAAGCAAGTTCCATGCGTCTGGTGGGCGACATGGGCAAATACACCCAGTTCCAAGCCGCGGAAGCATTGGGCTCTGCCGCAAAAAATGAGGGCGGCGGAATGGCCGCCTCCGGCGTGGGGATGGGCGCTGGTGTGGCTTTAGGACAAGCAATGGCAGGCGCATTGGCTCAAAACTTGGGTAGCCAGAACCAAACCGCAGGAACAGCGACGAGCACAGGTGGTGAGGATCCCGTAAAGACATTGGAAAAACTTCATGGGCTTTTTAAGGCGGGGGTTCTTACGGAAGAAGAGTTCAATACAAAGAAAAAAGAAATCCTCGGGAAACTTTAATAACTGCCCCCTCACTCTGCTTAAGCTTAAGGCAGAAATAGGGTCTTTACTCGGTAAATACGTAGATTAGACTCGTGGTGACCGGCGCTATTTTGCGAAACTTGCCAAATATTAGCTAAACTACAGAGGTTTTTCGTTTTTTTCAGCACGGTAGGGGGGCAGTTAATATTTGCTTCGCTCTATTCGATTAAGGCCATACACATCAGCAGCGTCTGCTCCCGCAATTGTTCCAATGTTTCTTTCTTTTGATTTTCGGTGACCACACTCAAAAAATAACCCGTTACCGTGTTTTGGAGTAATTTTGCTTTTAGCTCCAGCTCGCTTTTTGTCAAAAGAGGCGCGCTTTCCGATCGAGCCTCCTCCATCATC